>QHYL01000305.1 GCA_003224105.1 Acidobacteriota bacterium
ACGAAAACCCGAAAACCGCCATCGGTATTTGCCTACTCCGAAAGTTTAGTGGCCGTGTTGGCCTGCCCTGCCGGCATGCTTGCCTCAAGGAGCGCGAGGGCCCGCGTGTCATCCCGAATCCCCGCGCTCCACGCGGGGTGAGGGATCTGCTTTTCGCGTTTCGCTTTTCGCTTTTCAGCGGTCTCTCACCTGGTATCTCAACACATCCTCAAGCTGTTAGGCCGCGAATGAAACGCCTCCAACCCAGCGAAACTATCTTGGCTGCCGCCCTTATCCGTTCAAGCCTTTGGGGCGTAGCTCCTTCGCCTTACATCAGCCTACCCATTCACCCCGCCATCCTTACTATTCAACCCTCAATTTTGCCCATTCCCCACATAATACTTGACCAATCGTTAAACCTATGCTACGATTCCCTTTGGTTGCCAGGCTCAACGCCTGCAAATGCCCACGGATCACCAAACGTCTTTCCAATTGCCCCGGACAGGCTTTTCAAATAGAGTAAAAGCATGACGTACTCGGACATCATCACCATGGAACCCGGCAAACGAGGCGGCAAGCCCTGCATTCGTGGGCTGCGCATCACCGTGTATGATGTTCTGGAATATCTTGCCAGCGGCATGTCGTACGCTGACGTTTTGCGCGAATTTCCCTATCTCACGGAAGACGACATCCGGGCGTGCCTCGCTTATGCTGCTGACCGCGAGCGCAAAGTAGATATCTCCAACGCGTGAAACTTCTTTTTGACGAGAATCTCTCCCCTCGCTTGGCCGGGGCTCTGGCCGACATCTACCCTGATTCGGCCCACGTGCATCAATGTGGACTCGGTAGCACCGATGATGCCCAGATTTGGCAATACGCCAAAGACAACGGCTTCACCATTGTCTCGAAAGACTCTGACTTTCAGGAAAGAAGCATTCTTGCCGGCCATCCGCCCAGAATCATCTGGCTCCGTGCAACCAACTGCAGCAGTGCCGAAATTGAGAACCTATTGCGAGCGGCTTACCCGATCATCACCTGGTTCATCTCAGAGGGGGAACAGTCTTGTTTGGTACTGGGCGTTCGCCGCAAAACCAAGTAGGAGCATGGGCATCCCGCAATTCACCCCGCCACTCTTGCCATTCA
This sequence comes from Acidobacteriota bacterium, assembly GCA_003224105.1. Lineage (GTDB taxonomy): Bacteria > Acidobacteriota > Terriglobia > Acidiferrales > UBA7541 > Acidiferrum. The sequence goes on from QHYL01000305.1 coordinate 1,123, forward strand.
ACCCTCAATTTCGCCCGTTCCCCTCTTAATACTTGACCAATCGTTAAACCTATGCTATCGTTCCCTGTAGTTGCCTGTACTGCGCCTCGACCGCCCTTGTTTCTTTTTTCCGGGTAGGTTCCGATCGAAGATCCCGACCCCGTCGGGAACCGGTACGATAGTGTCAGCCATAAGCCCGCCTTTTATGTGCGCTATTTGCATCCCGTGCGCTTCGCCGGGACCCCCGCGCCAGGTGGTCCCTCACAGAATTTCCACTGCCCGGCCTCCCATCCGCGTTACCGTCCGTGCCATTCCTAACGCCCAGCATCGATGTGCTTCCGGCCTAACCCCTTTATTTGCCACACTTCCGGAAAATCCGCCCGTAAGTCTAATCATTGCCACACTTCCAAAAAGCTGCTCCCGCAACTCCTTTGTTTGCCACACATACGAGACCCCCCGGGGGCCTATCCCCTTCAGACGTTCGCAACGATCTTCTCCCATCTCGCCACTCGTCACTCGCCGCTATCTCGTAACCCCTTTAGAATGCGCAGTTACAAGCAAACACCGTGTTTTGCCCGGTTTTGGCCGAAATTGTCAGCCCGTAACCCCTTTAGAATGCGCAGTTACAAGCAAACACCGTGTTTTGCCCGGTTTTGGCCGAAATTGTCAGCCCGTAACCCCTTTAGAATGCGCAGTTACGCAAATCAACGCCGTAACCCCTTTAGAATGCGCACATACAAAAAAGGTAGGGGGGAGGGGTATGTCTTTCCGATTTTCCAATTTAGATTTTCGAGGTTCCACGTTCGCGCGCGCTCGCGGAGTCCGGACTCTACCCTCGTTCCCCGCTTCCCGGCGCAGCCGCGGGCGGGGATTCCTGCATTTTTCCGAGCTGTCAGCTGTGAACTGTCGGCTGTCGGCTTCTTTGGAATCGTGCACGGAGACTCTTCCCTCTTCCACGAGTCACCAGTCACGAATCACCAGTCACCGCAGTTGTGGTATTCCCCAACTCCTACGGTCCCTTTCCTAACTTTCCGACATGCAAACCCTTTGCTCCCGCTACAATAGACAAATGCCCGTGAAGCTCATTGCGCTCGACATTGATGGCACGCTGCTGGACAGCCGCTGGCAGGTTTCCGAAGCGAACCGCAAGGCCATCGCCGAAGCGGCCCGTCGCGGCATCGAAGTCGCTCTCGTCACTGGCCGACGCTACGACTTCGCTATGCCCATCGCGCGCCAATTGGACGCCCCTCTTACCCCCCTGAACCTGACCATGATCGTCAGCAACGGTGCCCTGATTCGCTCCAACGATGGCCGCACCCATTTGCGCCACTTGCTTCCCTTGCGTGTCGCCGGCCAGATTCTGCGCCTCGCCAAGCCCTGGCGCGAAGGCGCGGCCGTGATTTTCGATCGCCCCGCCGAAAACCAGTTGATGCTCGAGCGGCTCGATCCCGGCGATTCCCTTCGTTACGCCTATTATTCGCGCAACAAACAATTCATTGGCTTCGCGAATCCCTTAGAAACCTGCTTGACCGAAGACCCCATCCAGGTGATGCTTTCCGGGAAGGTTGCGCCCATGCGCGATGCGGAGCAAGCGCTCCGAGGCGCCGCATTTGCCCGGGAGTTCGCCTTGGCTGTAACTATGTACGAAGCTCGCGACTTCGCCATGATTGATGTGCTCAATCCCATCTGCTCCAAGGGCGCTTCCCTGGCGGAATGGACCGCGCTGCGCGGTTTCGCGCGCGAAGAAGTCATGGCTATCGGCGACAATCACAACGATCTGGAAATGTTGACCTTCGCAGGCATTCCCGTGGTGATGGGCAACAGCGTTCCCGAACTGAAAACTTATGGCTGGCATGAGACCCGCACGAATGACGAAAACGGCGTCGCCCACGCCATCGAACAATTTGCTTTGCGCGAGGCCGCTCCATGCGCCTGAAAAGAGCAACATGGCTGATGCCTCTAATGCTCTTTTGGGCGTCTGCGGCCCGCGCCGAGTACATCGTGCTGCAAAGCGGTGTGCGCCTCCACGTCACCGGCTATCAACTCCTTGGCGACAAGTACCGGCTGCAACTGCAAGGCGGTTGGATGGATGTCAGCACCGCCGACGTGGTGAAGATCGAGCCGGAAGAAGTCTTTGCGCCGATTCCGCTACCGCCGGTAGCAGCCCCCGCTCCAGCCGCTCCAGCGGCGAATCAGCCTCCCTATCACGAGATGGTCTTGGCAGCCGCCACGCGCTATGGCGTCGACGCTGAGCTCATCAGCAGCGTGATGGAAGTGGAATCCCACTTTAATCCGAAAGCCATTTCCGCCAAGAACGCGCGCGGGTTGATGCAGTTGCTCCCGGAAACCGCCGCCCGCCTGGGCGTGAAGGACATTTTCGATCCTCAGGAAAACATTGACGCCGGAACGCATTACCTGCACAACCTTCTTCAGCTTTACAACAACGATCTGACGCTCGCGCTCGCCGCCTACAACGCCGGCCCGGACAATGTGCACAAATACGGCCGTGTGCCCCCCTTCGCCGAAACGGTTTCCTACGTAAAAAACGTTAAGCGCAGATATCAGAAGAACAAGTCCACCCCCGCAACAAAAACCACGGCTCCCCCGGCATCACCGACTGCTCCAAGCTCTTCGCAAACTGCTCCTGCCGGGCAGGGGACAACCCCTCAATAGGGAAAACACCTTGTTTGGTGGAGGCGGGACCGACAAGAATACTGAGACCGCCAACGCCAAGATGGATGAAGTTGTAGCGGACGTTCAATCCAGCAAACTGAGGCGCGCAGTCTCCGCCAGGGAGACTGCGCAACCCACACAAAAGATAGGATCGGCTACAGCCTTGTTAGAAATGAATCGAGACAGCAACGGAAACGCGCGTGCAATTGACCGTCTGCCCGGATTCGTGAATGCCAACGTAATCTACCTGCGGACGCAGAGCAAGGAATGGGGCAATTGGGAAGTCCACTCCGCCGCCAAAGCTAAACGCAAGGTCCGTGGTGGAGCCAAACCCGGAAGCCGTGAGATGCGCGCCCCCCACCATGCCTTGCACGAACGGATTGACCTTCGATGGATTCTTAAGCATCAGGCGCGGACCGAAGAGAAACGTGGAGGTATTCGTGGACACGCCTCCCGGAGACGCGTGGTAGATACCAAAGTCACCGGCAATGCCGAACCAATGTTTGTAGATCGCGACGGAGCCGCTGACGCCATTCTCATTGAGGCCATTGGAATTACCCAACCGGAAATAAGAATAGCCTATGGAGGCGTCGGCGGACTGCGCGTGCGACGGAATAGCGAAGAGTCCTAGGCCTAGTGCCAAAAGAGCGAGCTTTTTCATTCGATTTCTTCCTTTCGGGGGACATTCGAGAGTTGGAATACGAAGCCGCCGCCACCCGTCGACATGCTAAATAGCTCGTGTGCAGAGGCTTACTCTATTTTTCAATAGTCTGTGGAAAAAGTACTGCAAACGACCGATAGGGTTTCCATGCGCGCAACATGGAACAAATAGAACCGAAGGCTCGAAGTCAAACAGAAGAAGCTCACCACAGGAACTTCGCGCCAAGCTGAAGCTGGCGCGGAAAACCGCTATTCACGGTACTGATTCTCCCTGGAAAGAGGCTGCCGAAATTCGGGTCAAAAGGATTGGTATTGAAGCGTTCCAGCGGGAAGGCATAGTGGTTCAGCACGTTGAAGGCTTCGAGACGCAATTGGAATTTGGCGCGCTCGCTGATGGGAAAACTCTTGTCGAGAGAAGCGTCCATGGTAAATGTGTGATACATGCGGATCTGGCCGCTGCGGTATGAGGTTTCGCGAGGCGCATAGGGCGGGAGAATCAGGAAGTTGTACGTGGAAGGGTCTGTCCCGCAGCCATAAGCCACGCTGTACGGTTCTGGCGAAATGGCCCCCGTGTTCGGATCCATCTGCAAGACGCACGGCCTCCAGCCTTGAACCTTCGTTGCGTGCCAGTCCGGGATGGGGAGTCTGGGATCGTGGAGGATGCGCGCGTTGCCGGGCAAGTCAGCAGGTTCCCCGGACTGGAAGGTCAGGAACGTGGTTGCCTCCCAAGCGCCTATAACCTGGTTCAGGAACCCGTGTGCGTTGCCGCCGATCCAATGGCTCCTGCCAAAGGGGAGTTCGTACACCGTAGTGACCTTCAGCATGTGCGGCCGATCGTTGAAATATAGCCCCTCCTGCACGATGCCCTGATACGGATCGTTGTAGCCCCAGCGCTCGACGGTCTTCGAGAAAGTGTAGTCGGCGAGAAGATTCAGGCTCTTGCGCAAGCGGACGCGGTAATCGAGTTGGAGCGAGTTATACCAGGTTGCGCCCGTATTCAAACCCTGTTCCAGCAAGTCGCCATTGAACTGCGGAAAGGGCCGAGCGAGCTGAAAGCGCGATAGCGTCGGCGAAGTATAGAAAGACGTGCCGAGGAAAGCCGGCTGTTGATAGAAGGGATTCGGAAGTTTGGCGTTGCAGTATGAGGGGTTCCCTCCTTCCAAGAAGTTGCACTGACGGCGGAAATCCAAGCTGGGAATGTTGTAGGCGCGCTCCGTCTGGATATTACGCCCGCGGCTGCCGACATAAGAAGTTTCGAGCATGGAAGACGGAGACAGCTCGATCTGAAAACCGAAGGAGAACTGATCCACGGAAGGGGTTGTGAAATCCGGATTGAACCAGGAAAAATTACTGCCAACAAATGTTGCCGCGCCACGGCT
>QHYL01000306.1 GCA_003224105.1 Acidobacteriota bacterium
GAGGACGAACTGCAGGCCCGGGCTGACCGAGCCCGGTTCGCCGGTCATACGCAGAAGCTGGCGCTCAAAGATGCGGTCGCGGTATTGATCCACAACGTCATCGCTTTCCAGGACCGTGGTGGCCATCTCGACATTGCGGAAAATGAGCGCCCCCAGGCTCTGGCTGACCATGGCGCGCACAGCGGAAACCATCGGGGCAAGTTCCTCGGGGATTTCCACGCCGGCCATTTCGTGAAGGGAGACCACTCTCTCCGCCAGATTTACTGCGAGATCTCCAATGCGCTCCAGATCGTTGTTCAGCTTTAGCGCGGCTACAATCAGGCGCAATTCATCTTCGGGAAAAGAACCTTGGCGAAGCAGCCGGATGGCGTGCTCATCAATGACGATTTCCATTTCGTTGATGCGCGGCTCGAGTAGAAACACTTCACCCGGGAGAGCGGCGGTGCGGGGATTGTCGAGGCTAACGATGGCGTCGAGCGCGCGGTTCATGGCGCTCTCGACAGTGCGCGCCATGGAGACGAGATAGTTCATGAGCGTATCGAGCATTACGGATTCGGTGATTCGAGGGGTTGGGGTTGAGGCCATCGTTTTCCTTTCGGAGGGGAGTTGCCGTACCTACACTCCCGCTCTCGGCGTCATTTTGAACGGGGAATCATTACAATTTGTTCAAGCCCTGATGAAACGCAGATAAAGGCGTGAGCACGAACCGAGGCTTTCTTGCCCGTAAGGCTTAGCGTGCCGGCCTTGACGCGGCGTGCTGAGCCTGAAACACAGGGACGGTGAAATGGAATTGCGAACCCTGGCCAACTTCGCTCTCCACCCAAATGCGTCCGCCATGAGCTTCGACGAGGTGCTTGGCGATGGAAAGGCCCAGCCCGGTACCGCCGACTTCGCGGGACCGCGCAACATCCACGCGGTAGAAGCGTTCAAAGATGCGCGGCTGGTCTACTTTGGGAATGCCGATTCCCGTGTCGGAAACGGTGAACTCGACCTCATCTCCGTCGGATGAGGCGGAAACGGTAATCCTGCCGCCGGAAGGCGTGTACTGCACGGCGTTGTCCAGCAAGTTTTGCAAGACTTCGGGAAGACGCCGGCGATCGGCGGCGATGTCCGGAAGAGACGTCTTCAGATTCACGGAAACGCGCAGATTTTTCTCAGCGGCCGAACGCTGCGTGATTTCGATACAGCTTTGAACGAATTGTGAAACGCTGAGCCGGTCCAGTTCCAGGTCAACTCGGTCGGCATCCATCCTGGAGAGCTCGAGCAGATCATCGGTGAGCCGCGCGAGACGACGCGAATGATCGAGAATGATTTGCAGGAAACGAATGCGGTTCTGAGGGTCATCCATCGCGCCCGCGAGCAGAGTTTCTGCAAAGCCCTGAATCGCGGTGAGCGGAGTCTTGAATTCGTGGGAGACGTTGGCGACGAAATCGCGGCGGACCCGTTCGAGCTTGCGCAGGTCCGTAATATCGTGCAGCACGATGACGGCGCCGGAGTCTTCCGTGGCCTTCACGGAAGCTACGGTTGCCGCGAAGAAATGCTGCCGCAGCGTTCCGGTGACGATTTCGGCTTCCACGCGCGGCGCACCCTGCAGGACAGAGCGCGCAGCTTCGATAAGCTCCGTTTGGCGCACGGTCTCCACGAGGGAACTGCCGGCTTGCGGCGGCACTCCCAGTTCCAGGATTTCCGCGAAGCCTTCGTTGGCGAAGACGAGGCGCTCGCTGGAATTCACCACGGCGACGCCCTCCACCATGCTGCCGAGAATCGCGGAGGAGAGGTTGCGCTCCTCAGTGAGCGTGCGAATTGCGCGGTCCAGGTGGGCCGCCGAATCGTTCAAAGAAGCGGCCAGGGCTTCGAGGGCGTCGCCGGAACGATCCGCCTCGATGGGGCGAAAATCTCCTTCGGCAACGCGGCGAGAAAAGGATTGCAGTCGTTCCACACGGCGCGAAAAAGAGCGGGAGATCAAGAGCGACACTGTTCCCGTAACAATGAGCATGATGAGAGAGGAAAGCCATAGCCTGCGGCGAAACGCCCAAACTTCTTCGTTCACGGTCCCGAGTGGCGTCGCAAAGCGCAACACGACGGGAGAGGCACCGGGCACGGAATAGCGGGCGGCGTAATACAGCAGGTCGCGGTTGATGGTCACACTGTGGCGGACGGACTGGCCTTCGCCCTTTGCGAGAGCATCTCGAATCTCCGGGCGCCCTGCGTGGTTTTCCATCGTCTGTGGATCGGACTGGGAATCCGCCAGGACCAAGCCGTCGGCAGTAATCACCGTGATGCGGACATTGCTGGCCGCCATTCTGGAAACCCAATCGCGAAGAGCCGGAGAAGGCGAGCGCGAAGGCGTGGTGAGGGCTGAAGCAGGGGGCGGGCTGGCAAGCGCGATGCGCGCAATGGCGGAGAGTTCGTCGAAACCGGCGCGCTCGTAGTCGAGCCGCAAATTGCGCTCTGCGTAGTAGTCCACGGGCAGCAGGACTGCTATCAGCAGCGCGAAGAAAGCAAAGCCGAGTTTCCAGAAAAGGTTAAGCCGCACGTGTCTCGAAAAGATACCCGGCTCCGCGCACGGTTTTCAAGAGCGCCGGGTTTTCCGGATCGGACTCGATTTTTTCGCGGAGCCGGCGCACGTAGACGTCCACGCTGCGCGGTGTGACAAAACGATCCGTACCCCAAACGGCATCGAGCAACTGATCCCGCGTGAAAACGCGGTTTGGCCGCGAAGCCAGGTAATAAAGAAGGCGAAACTCCAGGGTGCTGAGGACGACCGGTTTACCGGAATGGCAAACGCGATAGGAAGCCGGGTCAATGCTGAGTTTGCCAATCTCGACGGTGTGCGGGGTGTCTGTAGGAATTTCCGAGCGGCGCAGAAGCGCCTTCACGCGAGCGATGAGTTCGCGCGGACTGAAGGGCTTGGTGACGTAATCGTCGGCTCCCATTTCCAGCCCGACGACGCGGTCGGCTTCCTCGCCTCGAGCCGTGAGCATCAGGATGGGCAGACGGTTGAGCGCCTCGTCGCGGCGAATCTCGCGGCAGATTTCCAGGCCGGAAAGCTTGGGAAGCATCAGGTCGAGGAGCAGGATATCGGGCGGAGTTTTCTTCAGGGTAGCCAGGCCGGTCACACCGTCGTGAGCTGAAGTAACCTGAAAGCCTTCATTGGCGAGGTTGTAGCGAACCAATTCGACGATGTCGCGGTCGTCTTCGATAATGAATACGCGTTTCATACTGATGGAATGCCTGATGCGCCTGCCTGAAGAGAGTGTATCGTAGCCTGGCGCATGGCGATAGGAACTGGAATAGTTCGGCTCACTCAAGGTTTTTTGCTGCACGCCTGATTGTGACAGAAGCCGCCTTGCGCTTGATAACGCGGCGTTTACATTTATGTGAATGGAATGTTAAAGCTAAAAACCTTAATTGCGCTCGCCTAATTGTTGCTCGACGTTGTGAAGGCCAGAGACAGCAGCGTTTTCTGCTCCAGTTCGTGGGCTTTCGCCGAGCCCGTCGCGGGGCTGGCGCTAGGGGAGCGCTTGACGGAGCGCGATACGAGGCCCGCGGCCTTGGCAATGCGTTCGAGGCGGGGAAGCACAAAACCGGCGGCTCCCATGTTTCCTGGCTCCTCCTGCACCCAGACGATTTCACGGGCATGGGGATGTTCCGCGATGGCGGCGGCGATCTCCGCGCGGGGCATGGGATAGAGCTGATCCAGAAAGAAAATGCCCGTACTTACGTCCTTGCGGCGGCGCCGTTCGGCGCGTAATTCGTGCCCGACTTTTCCGCTGGCGATCAAGATGCGAGAGGCGTCCTGCACTTCGCGGTCAGGAACCAGAGGCAGAAAGCGCGGATGCGTGAATTCCTCAATATTGGAACTGGCGTCCGGATGGCGCAGCATGCTTTTTGGCGTGAAAACGATCAGCGGCTTGCGCCACGGGCGACGCGCCTGCCGGCGCAGCATGTGGAAGTACTGCACCGCGGTGGACGGCTGGCAGATTTGCATGTTGTCTTCGGCCGCGAGCTGCAGGAAGCGTTCGAGTCGCGCACTCGAATGCTCCGGCCCCTGGCCTTCGTAGCCGTGGGGCAGCAGCATCACGATTCCCGCCGGGAGATTCCATTTGTCCTCGCCGGCGCTGATGAACTGGTCGATGATCACTTGGGCGCCGTTGGCAAAGTCGCCGAACTGCGCTTCCCAGAGCACCAGGGCTTCCGGGTAGTCGCGGCTGAAACCATATTCGAAGCCGAGGCAGCCTGCTTCGGAGAGAGAGGAATTGTAAATTTCGCAAAAGGCCTGATTGGGCGAAAGATGACAGAGTGGAAGGTAGTCTTTCTCTGTTTCGGTATCAATCAGAACGGCGTGGCGTTGATTGAACGTACCGCGCTGCGAGTCCTGGCCGGTGAGCCTGACAGGCGTGCCTTCGAGAAGCAAGGAGCCAAAGGCCAGCGCCTCGGCGAAACCGTAATCGACCGCGCGCTTCCCGTGACCCATTTCGGCGCGCTGCTCGAGCAATTTCACAATTTTCGGATGAACGTGAAAACCCTCCGGCACGCGGACGAGGCCGTCGGTAATTTCCGCGAGTTTTTCGCGAGTCAATCCCGTGTCAACTTCATATTCCGGTCTGTAACGGCCATGAGAGTACGGCGCCCAGTAATCCGGAAGTTGGCGGAGACGTGGAATCTTTTTCAGCGCCCGAGCTTTCGTCTGCTCTTCTTCGTACTCTTTGCGGACGGTTTCGACGATTCCCGTCGCGTCGATACCGGTGGCCTTCGCATAAATCTTCCAAAGCTGCGGATGGTCCTTGATGCGTTCGTAGAGTTTCGGCTGTGTGATCGTGGGGTCGTCCACTTCGCTGTGGCCGTGACGGCGGTAGCCGATGATGTCCACAACCACGTCGCTTCCAAACGTGGCGCGGTAGTCCGTGGCCATTTGCCCGATGCGCACCACGGCGTCGGGATCTT
>QHYL01000465.1 GCA_003224105.1 Acidobacteriota bacterium
TATGTCGCATAATAATGATTCACCGGCACGCCATCGTCGGCGACCGCATTCAATCCCGCTTCAATCGCGGCAAAGCGCCGGTTCTGGCGTATCTCGGTCCCCTCGCTCGTGAGCAAATACTCCGTCCCATATACGAGGTAATAAGTGACGCGCGATTCGTGAATTTGCGAGAACGCACGCATCACCGCGGAAGTATCGCGCGCTTCCTGTTCCCAATTGCGATTGCTCCAGTCCGGCGTCTCCAGCGACTCGATGAGCTGCACCGGCTCCGCTTTCGAAAAATCTTCAATGTCGGATTGCCGCGCCAGGCTGCTCAGGTAGCCTTTCTTTCTCGAATAAGTGTCTACCGCTTCTTTGAAAGCCTGGTCGGTGGCGATCCACAGATCCTGCCGCAGCGAATCATAATCGCGGTCAATGCCCACGGAACCGGTCGGCCCGATAAAGCCGCGAAACGCATCGTCGCTGACAAAGTTCGAGCTGTCGAGCTTGTAGTTGCCCACGCGAGCCGCCACATTCATGAAGCGGTTCCGTGTGTGCGTGCTGGAAAGCAGCGTGCCGAATTCCGCCACGATTTCGCGCACATCGAGGTCGAGCAAACGGTATTCGATGTAATACGGCCTTACGGGCTGATCGGTACTCGGAATCTTCAATTCCAGCCGGGCCTTTGAGCGCGCCATTTCGTCGCGCATCGCTTGCAGCGTGTGGTCGTTGTCCTGTTGGGCGAGCGCGAGGCCAGCCGTCGCGCAACTCAACGCCGCTAATAAAAACGCCGCTCCCGTCATTCTTCCCGCCCAGCTCACTGTCCACCTCCCGTCTTGACCGCATCATGCGCGGGCGGCGGCAGAATCGGCGGCCTGTCCGTCGAACTTTCCTTCTTTTGCACTTCCAATTCCGAAATCAATATCGCGGGCGACGCGGCGGCGACGGGCACCGATCCCGACTCCGCCCCGCAATAGCCGTTGAAGACCTCCGGGGTGTCGCCGGTGGCTACAATTTTGGTCAGCGCCGCCAGCGGCGTGCCCACAATGTCCACGCCGCGGACCAATTCGTCCGTCCGGCCGTCGGCAAAAACTTTGTAAACCACCAACGGCTGCACTTGGAACGCCTGTGGCTGTCCGCGGCCCGTAAACGTAAATCCTCCGGCGATGTCGTCAATCAGCAAGCCGAAGGATTTGCCTTGTGCTTTGATCAGCTCGATCAGCTTCGCGCGAAGCTGCGCGTTGCTCATCGTTTTGCTGCTTTGCACGATCAGATTGCCCTGCCGCGAAACGGGCGTCGCGCCCAGCTGCCGCCGCCCATGTCCGTTCGAATGCGGAAAGCCCACTAGCGCCGACCGCGACATTTCAAAATTTTTCAGCACTCCGTGATCCACCAGCGTCACCCGCCGCGCCGGCACGCCTTCATCGTCAAACTGGTAGTAGCCCAGCAAATCCTCTCCTCCCAGTTTTTTCATCGTGGTGTCGTCGGTGATGCTCAGAAAATCGGGCAGGATCTGCTCCCCGACCTTCTTCGAAAAGGTCTGTCCTTCGGTTACGTCTTTTTGCCGGTGCCCTTCCGCGCGATGCCCGAACACTTCATGGAAGAAAACCGCCGCCGCGCGCCCGGTCAGCAAAGCCGGACCAACTGAAGGGTCGTTGATCGGCGCAGCGACCAGCCCCTCCAGCTCCTTTCGAAGCGTCGCTTCAGCGGTGTATACCGCCTTGTCGTCAGGCGTGTCTTTCGGGTCCACCCAATCGAAGTTGTAATAGCGGTCGATGTCCATTCCGTCCGGCGCTTTGCCTTGGATAAAAAGCTCGAGCCGGTAGCGAATCTGTCCGTATTGCAGTTGCGTGCCCTCGCTGGTCACTTGAAAAGCGTTTTGCGCCTGCGCGCTGAAGGTCACGATCGAATTGATAATGGCCGCCGATTCGCGAAAAGCTTTTGTGTATGCGCGCACTTTCGCTTCCCACGGCGTGCGGTCCACGGCGATGGAAACTTGGGGACCGATGTACGTGTGCGGCTGCTCGCGCGAAAAATCCGGAGCATTGCCCTCCGCCGTTTCCACTTTCACTTCTTTCCCAGTCTTGATCTTGATGAGGGCCTCTTCTGCGGCGCGGTACTCCTTGTCCGTTTCCAGCCAGACGGCGCGCCTCAGCACATCAGGGTCGTCGTCCACGGGCACAGCCACTACGGGGCTCCCTTCCTGCATCTGCCGTCCACCCACTTTGTGCGTGTCGTCCAAGTTGTAACTGCCAGTGCGAACCGAAACCTCCAGCCAACGGTTGCGGTTTTCGCTGCTGTTCAGCAAGGCCCCGTTTGACCCGGAAACATCCACTCTCTGTGTATCTGTAATTGTGTATCCCAGGTAATAAGCCGGGGGATCCTGCGCGCTCAGCGCTTTCATCGAGCGCTCCAATTCAGCCTGCAGCGCCGCGAGCAGAGGAGAACGCTTTGCCTGAACATCGGGCGGCGCGCCCTTCGCTCCTGGCGCAAGGCAAAACGTCAAACTGGTCAGAAGAATAAGCGCAAAAAAGGAGGAAATCAGTCCACTACGGCTCGAATTGGTCAAAGGATGCCTCACTCACTGTTAGACGGGACCCCGAATCATTCAGTGTACGCTATCGGATGGGGCGCTCCAAGCGCCTTGAACTTGCAGCATGGCCGTCCAGCAACAATTCTTCGACGGCTTCTGGCGAAAAATCGTTGCATGGACGCGCGACTGCCCGCTTCTCATCCAAAAAACAGCAACCCCGGCTTTGGAAGCCGGGGTTCGCAATCCATAATTTGTGGGAAGATTCGCTCATCCACACTGTCCGGTCGCGGGATTCGGTTTGCAGCCGCGCTGCGCCGTACCCCCACCGCGCGTCAGTCCCACACCCAGTCCCGCTCCCACTGCCGCCGCGACGATTCCAATCGTGCCCAAAATCCCCAGATGCGCTCCCACTCCAGGCCCTGCCGAGGCGACACCGGACCCCACCCCTGAAACCGTATCGTTGCTTGCCGTCACCAGCTGATCCAGCGTTGCTTGCTGGGGCGGCGCAGGTTCTGAATTGTTTCCGTTCCGCACGCTGGTCATCTGCCCGGCTTTTGCCAGTACACATGCTCCCGCGAGGTTACACACCTTCACCTGCCCCTCAAACACGATCACGTTCATCGAGTTGTTCGCATATTCCAGGAAAAAATCGGTCCCAACGACTCCTGCAACACCCGCCGGTGTGCGCACTTCGAATTTCCCGTCCGGCTTGGCGATTTTTTGCGCCTGCGTCCGCAGCTTTCCGTAGCTAAGCTCCAGTTCCGTCTGCTGCGCGCCCGCATCGTGCTTTACCACTTTGATCGAGGAATCCGAACCCACATTGAGCACCGACCCGTCGTCCAGCGCAATCCGCGCCCGCGCGTTCACCTGGGTGTTCACCAGATCCTGCCAATTCACCGCCGTCTTGGCCGCAGCCGGAATCGTTTTCCCGCTACGTGCAATGTTCACCGCCGGAATGACGCGCGACACTTCGCCGGCGTGCTGCCCCGCCGCCTGCGGATCGGCCCAACCGCTCGAAGGAACGGCCATCGACCAGGAAAGCAGCACGGCCAAAGCAAGGACACACGGAGACTTCTTCGTCATCTCACATTTCTCCCTGGGACACTAACGCTATCTATTGTTGTTACTGGAGGATCGGAAAGGTGTCAATTCCGGCGAAAAAACGCTTTGTCCACTCTCTATATGACCGCCAGGACACAAAAATGATGTTGCTTCCTACCGCAAGCCAACAAAGTCTCGGGCTTGCCCAGGCGGCTCTCCGAGGCCGAAAATTGTCCTATGAAGGCCCTTGCCACCATCCTTGTTGCCGCCGCCGTGGTCTACGCCATTTTCCACTACTATTTCCAGAAGATGCCCACGACTGACGAAGGCACGGCTCCGACTCAGGCCATCAGCCTCACCGGAGTCCGCATGGACTTGCTGCAAATCGCCGAAGCTGAGCGCAGTTTCATAGCCCTGAACAGCCGGTGCGCTCCGCTCGACGAGCTCGCTTCTTCCAGCGATCTGCCCGTGCCGCGCACGGGGCGCGATGGCTACACCTATTCGCTCGACTGCTCTGGCACGCAATTTACCGTCAGCGCCCGCCATCAACCCGCGCCCCAGGGCTCCCCAATCCGCTATCCGAATCTAGCCGTCGATGACAACATGCAGGTAAGCGAGATCAATTAGCCGCTCGCCCAAGCCGCTATCCTGCTGTAAGCCCAACATGATCGTCCTTCTTATTCGATTCGAGCAAGCGCAATCCGCACATTTTCGCCTTGTACTTATCCGGATTGAGCCGAATTGACATGACGGTACGAAACGTATTGAATTGTCTATCGCGAAAAGCATCTGCGCATCTTACCGAATCCTATGAGCCGATTCTTTAATCATTTCCAAACTCCGCGTTCGCCCCTCATACTGCCGCGGCTTCTTATTCTTATGATGTCCGCTCTCTCGCCGCTGGCTCACGCCCAGACGTCCTGCAGCATCACCGGGACGGTCTCCGATCGCTCCGCTGCACCCGTGGCATTGGCTAACGTATCCGCAAAGAATCTCGAAACCGGAGCTGTTCGGAGCACCACCTCGAACAATGCGGGAGGTTACGAACTTTTGGCCTTGCCCGTGGGGCGCTACGAAATCAAGGCTGCCAAACCGGGCTTCGAAGATTCCGTTCGAACCGGTATCGAGCTCTCCCTCGGCCAGGAAGCAAGGATCGATTTTCGACTGCAGGTGGGAAGCGTGGCCTCCGCGATTATCGTCACGGACCAGGCTCCTATCGTGAGCACCACTACGCGGGATATCTCCGGCCTCGTTGGGGAGTGGCAACTTAAGGATCTCCCACTGAACGGCCGCAGCTATGATCTGCTTCTCCCCTTGAATCCGGGCATCGTGAATTTCACTTCACAAAAAACCGGCGGCACGGGCATCTCAAACTCCACGACCGCCAACAATTTTGCCGTCTCTGGAAACCGTCCACAGCAGAATCTCTTTCTCCTGAATGGCGTGGAATTCACCGGAGCCGCCGAAAACAACATGACGCCGGGAGGAACCAGCGGCAAGCTCCTGGGCGTGGACGCCGTCCGCGAATTCAATGTCCAACGCGATTCTTACAGCGCCGAATTCGGCAAACGTCCGGGCGCCCAGGTGCTCATCGTCACACGCTCGGGCAGCAACCAGTTGCATGGCGCCGCTTTTGAATTCCTGCGCAACAATGCTCTCGATGCTCCCAATTTCTTCGACCAGCGTTCCGCTCCACCGTTTCAACGCAACCAGTTCGGAGCTTCTCTCGGCGGCCCCCTTCGCGCCGATAGAACTTTTCTTTTCGGCGATTACGAAGGTTTCCGCCAGAACCTGCGCCAAACCTCAGTAGCGTTCGTCCCTAGCGCCGCGTCGAGAGCCGCTGCGGTCTCGAGTGTCCAGCCGCTTCTCAACTTGTGGCCCGCGCCTGCGCCGGGCGCTCAGGACTTCAACGGCATCTCCGCCGTCTTCAGCAGCCCGCTGCAAACGGTTCGCGAAGATTTTGGAACCTCCCGGCTCGATCACATTTCTTCGCAGAAGGATTCTCTTGCAGCCATCTACACCGCGGATGACAGCGACGATTTTACCGCCACGCCGCTCGATCCTTTCAGTTCAGACATAGTCGCCCTGCGCGAGCAAG
>QHYL01000466.1 GCA_003224105.1 Acidobacteriota bacterium
CTCAGCATCTCGGCGAGCGGCACCTGCCCTTTGATGATGACGTTGTGGCCGCGCGCTTCGCTGCCGGAAATGCGGCCGCGCCGCGAACTGAGGTCGCCCATCAGGTCGCCGGAGTATTGATCGGGCGTGTAAACTTCCACGTTCATGATGGGCTCGAGCAGCGCGGGCCGCGCCTGCTTCATGGCCTCCTTGAATGCCAGCGAGCCGGCGATCTTGAAGGCCATATCCGACGAATCGACGTCGTGATATTTGCCGTCGTAGAGAATGGCGCGGAAATCAGTAACCGGGAATCCGGCGAGATAGCCGCGGGCGGCGGAGTCGCGAATACCCTTTTCGACGGAAGGAATCCAGTTCTTGGGAATGGCGCCGCCGAAAACATCGTCGACAAATTCAATACCTTTGCCGCGTTCGATGGGCTCCATTCTGATGCGGCACACGCCAAACTGGCCGTGCCCTCCGGACTGTTTCTTGTGCTTGCCTTCCGCGTCGGCTTTGCCGCGAATGGTTTCGCGGTAGGGAACCTTGGGAGGCTTTAGGGTGAGATTGACGTTGTAGCGCTTCTGGAGCTTGGCGACAACGACTTCGATGTGTTGCTGGCCGGAGCCTGCAAGCAAGAATTCCTTGGTTTGCGTGTCGCGTGAAAAACGCAGAGCGCCGTCTTCTTCGAGAATTTTGTGGATGCCCACGCCAATTTTGTCTTCGTCGGCGCGGCTCTTGGGCTCAATCGCGAAGGTGATGGACGGCTCGGGTAACCGCGCAGGCGTGTAATAGATCGGTGCAGCCTTGTCGCCAAGCGTTTCGCCGGTGGTGGTTTCCTTCAGCTTGGCAATTGCGCCGATGTCCCCGGCGTGCAGCTCGCCGGTCTCGGTAAGCTGCTTGCCTTGCACGACCTGCGTATGCTGCAAGCGCTCCGGGGTGCTGCGATTGTAGTTCACGAGTGTCACGTCGTTTTTGAGCACGCCGCTTTTCACTTTGAAATAGTTGATGCGGCCGGCGAAAGGATCGGCGAGGGTCTTGAACACGAAAATGGAAGCCGGCTGGGAGTCGTCGTATTTGCGCTCGACGCGGTCGCCCTTGCCAGCCGGGTCCTTGTAGCCGACTTGGGCGTGCTCGTCAGGATGAGGAAACGCGTCGGCGAGAAACGTAAGCAGGCTGGCTGTGCCGATATTGTGCAGCGCGGAGGTCATCAGGACGGGAAAGATTTTTTCGTTGACGATAGCTTTGCGCACTGCGGGAATCAGGTCATGGATGGGAATTGTGCCTTCCCGGAAGAATTCTTCCATCATGGCGTCGTCGCCCTCAGCGATCATCTCCACAAGCTTTTCGTGCGCTTCCTTGGCTTCGTCGGCGAGCGCAGCGGGAATTTCTTCGATCGTGGGCTTACCGTCGCCGTCGGGCTTGTAGGTATGCGCCTTCATGGCCACCAGGTCGATGACGCCGCGAAATCCCTTTTCCGAACCAATCGGCAACTGCAGCGCGACAACATTGCGCCCAAACACTTCTGTCAGCGATTCCATGGAGCGTTCGAAACTGGAAAGCTCGCGATCCATCCACGTGAGAACAAACGCGCGGGGAATATCGTATTCGGTACAGTAATCCCAAACTTTTTCCGTGGTGACCTGCACGCCCACGTGCGAGTCAACGGCAATCAGCGCGGCATCGGCCGCAATCAGCGAAGCTTTGGCTTCGGTGATGAACGTGGAATAGCCGGGGAGGTCAATAAAATTGATTTTCACTTTGTCGGGCGAGCCGGAGGGGCCTGTCGGCGTCGCGGGCCACTCAGCGTAAGCCAGGCCCGTTTGAATGGATATTTTCCGCGCCACCTCTTCATCGTCCCAGTCGGTGGTGGCGCTGCCATCCGCAACTTTTCCCCATCGCGGCGTCATGCCCGCGGTGTACAGCAACGACGACACCAGTTGCGTCTTGCCGGTGCCGCCGTGACCTACAATGCCAACGTTTCGGATGTCCTTGGTGAGATAGGATTTCATGCGAACTCTCCTTTTTCTGCGATGCCGAAAGAATCGCGTTTCTGCGACCCCCAGGCCATCGCGGCGAAAGTCCGCAACCTGGTTTCAAGCGCGGGCTTGCGCCTGATTGAATTTTCCACTTAGGAGGAAGAGCGCGCCGTCGTTCATTGAAGCTTCTTGCGGTTCTATTCCCTCGGATCTGCGAGGGGCCCTGGGTCTCCGAGCGGGCGGAGGCGAAGGAGAATCGAAAGATACCCTGGAACGCTCTTCTTTCAGGCGGATGCTAGCACACCGGTCCGTTTGCGGCAACGAAACAGGCGTGAAAAACGGCAAATTCTGCGCGGTCGCCGAAACTTTTTCGCTCTAGAACTGTGGAAAGTCGTTCCAAGCGATGACAAAATTGCAAGGACTAGTACCAGGGATCTCCTTACATCCTGAATCCAGCGGCTTGTTAGTTGTTGGCGCTGCGAGAGTTAGTGATGGCCGTCAATTTGATGATTGGGCCACTTCTTTGCTGGAGCATTAGTGGGGACTTCGGGTGAAGACGCAAATCACACAGCAGAATTCTCGTCAACCCAAGAGTACAAGTGTGGAAGGCTTCTGCCTGAGTGGCGTCGCGATATGGAGCCGAGAAATTGAGGAGGAGCGAGAATGGAAGAGAACATGGAAGACAACCAAGGGCAAGAAGAAACTCAAAGCGACGGAAGCTGGCCGTCTCGAACGACAGGCATTAACCGCTGGGTTCTGATTGGCGGCGTGGCGCTTCTGCTCGTTGCCGGGCTCGCGTTCGGTTACGGCTACAGCCAGAAGATTGCGGTCGGGCATCTGAGCGCGCAGCAGTCCGCGGCCAGCGCCACGATCGACCAGCTGCAGGGCCAGCTCAATGCCGTAACAACGAAACTGAATGACATGGTCACGGCGCAACAAGCGGCTGCGCAAGCTGCAGAGCAGGCAGTGGCGCAGAAAAAGCCTGTAGGAAAGCACAGCGCGCCGGTGGACAAGCGCTACAAGGAGTTAAAGGCGCAGCTGGACGACCAAGGGAAGCAGTTGAAGGACACGCAGGACGAGGTCGCCAAAAACCGGACGGACCTCGAGACCAGTCTCAGCTCCACGAAAGACGAGCTGAATGGCTCCATCGCCAAGACGCACGAGGACTTGGTTACGCTGCAGAAGCGCGGCGAGCGCAACTATTTCGAGTTCGACTTGACCAAGTCCAAGCAATTCCAGCGCTTCGGGCCACTTACACTTTCATTGCGCAGGACCGACGCCAAGCATGCAAACTATGACTTGAGCATGGTTGTGGACGACAACCGGCTCGACAAGAAACATGTGAATCTCTATGAGCCTATCTGGATTCATTCGGAAACCGGCGGGCAACCCGTCCAAATCGTGGTGAACAAGATCGGAAGGAATACGGCCCACGGCTATATCAGCGCGCCGAAGTACAGAGAGTCTGAGCTGGCTTCGAGCACTGCGGGCACTCCGGCTCTGACTCCGGTTTCCGCCACAACGCCAGCGGATCCGAATCGCCCGAATCAACAACCGGATCAACCGCCCCAAACACAGCAGCCACCTCAACCGCCGCAGCCGAAATAATCCGACTGCAGTCTTAATACCCCGTTTCTTTTCCTTAGCTTGTTTGGCAGGGCGTCTCAGAGGCGCCCTGCTTTTTTTTGCGCCTGCAAACCGTGAGAAAATTTGGAAGACAGGAGTGGAGTCAGGGAGCACGATCGAGCGTGGCCCGCAAAGTGACTTTGCTCGATTTGAGGACTTCAAGCGTGCGTTTCCAGTCCGCGCGACCCGGGAATTTCAGCACAATTGCGTGGCTGCCCGTAGGAAGTCTTAGAGTCGCGGGTGTATTGCCGTGGAATTTCTCATCCAGGAAAATCTCTGCGCCATCCGGCACAGAGCTGATGATAATCGTGCCGGCTCCCGAGGAGGCTTCCGGGGCGGGGATCGCCGGCTCATCCGCTTCCGGTTCTTCCGCCGCCGCGGGTCTAACGGCTGAAACTCGCTCGGTCGTGGATGCAGAAACGTCGGGATAAAAGCGGTGCAACACGTCCAGCAGGTCGGAAGAACTCAGCGCAAACGCAATGCCGTGGACTCCCGGCTTGATGATCTTCAGCGTGTTGATGCCGATCACTTCGCCGCGAGTGTTGATCAACGGACCGCCGCTGTTGCCCGGATTGATGATGGCATCCGTCTGAACCCAAGTACCCGGCCCATTTAGCGAGGATTTTCCGATGGCGTTGACGATTCCCCTGGTGACACTGAAGAGCAGCCCGTCGCCGGGATTGCCAATGGCAATCACCGATTCGCCCTGGCGAACGCTGTGGACATCGGCGAGCTTGAGATGAGGAAACTCGGCGCTTACCGCAGAGGGATTGACTTTGACGAGCGCGATGTCGAGATCCTCGTCGATGTAAACCACTTTGCCATCGAGCTGCTGGCCTCCCGGCAGGAGGGCGAGAAGAGACTCTTGGCCCCAAGCCACGTGGGCATTGGTGGCGATCACGCCAGTGCCGGTTACAAAAAACCCTGAGCCCATCTTGCCGAGGCCTTTTAGGCAAACGACCGCAGGCTTGCTCCGGCGAATCAGTTCTTCGCGGGACAATTCGGGTCTCAAGTCGACGCTGGCGCCGGAAAATTCCGCTGAAATCTCCCCCGTGAAGGTCTCCGTGACAGGCTGGAGGTCCACCTGAAAGTGGCTGGACTTCAGCAGCCAGTAGTCTCCATGGCTTCGTCCATAAAGTGAAACCCACTCCATGGGACCTTCGGTAAGGATGACGTCCTTCGTGGTGTACCCGGCAAGGCTAATGCGCGCCACCATGGGGTGCTCCAGCCGCGCACCGAACGATGTCCGTGTTTTATGAAAATAACCGCCGGGATATTCTTTTTCGAAGGGCGTCGCGCCCATCGCAACGCCGTCGATTTCCACAGTCGCCCCGGGCGGATTGCTGGTAATTCGGAGTCTGTCAGCGAGGGCATCCGCCGGGCACGTCAGGAAAAGCAACAATGTATAGAAACGCAGTCGCGAGCGCGAAGCCATGAGCAAACCTCCCATAAGGACGAGCCCATGACTATTATTATCATATAGGTACGTCCAACGGGAAGCACTGAAAAGATTTTCAGTCAGTTGAAGAAGCAGAGAGTCTGTACTGCCACTCTTCTAAGCGCTCGCGTTTTTCATTTCATAGCCCCGGCACGAAAGAACCGGCAGCCGCGGATACTTTGCGAAGTCCGGATCGCCGAGTGAAAGCTCACAGAACACGAAGACGGAACCGCGTGAGGATTCGACACGGCGGCAGTGTCGGCAGCTGCCGCACAACCCGGGATCCGTTTCAAGTTCCGCAGGAGCTTTCACTTCTTTCACGGAAGAAGGATAGCCCAGAGCAACACCGAAACGCCAAACCGCCGCTCGCAGCAAGCGGCACCATAGAAAACCGCGTCTTACTCGAACTTGCGCGTCAGCCCAACCATCTGGGGCTTCCTGCACTGTTAGAAGCTGTTGCATAACCCGGTTTCTGGCCAATAGAATCAATGACTTAGCTGGGTTATGCAATAGCTTGGCTCTGTTGACATCCTCAAAGAAAGGCGGCGATGTTTCAACCGATACAGAT
>QHYL01000467.1 GCA_003224105.1 Acidobacteriota bacterium
CCATAGGATTCAACTCCAGCTACATGCTGGATTTTCTCTCGGCTGCGGCCGACGGCCCGGTTAGCATCGAGTTGAAAGACGAGCAGTCCGCCGGGCAGATGCGGCCGCTCGCCGACGAGTCCTACCGCTACCGCTACATCATCATGCCCATGCGGATTTGAGGGTTAAGAAGCAGCCAAGAAGACCGCAAAAAGGCGCTTTGCAAAGCGCCTTTTTTGTTTTCCGCACTCGTTCGTTAGTGTGATCATAAAACACAGAAAATGAAACACTTACGCCTGTTTTTGGGCCCCGAGCAACCTTGAGAAAACATCGCTAATGGGGTATAATCCTACGTTGTCGATTCGTAGTGGGGGATCTTCCCAATCGACACGTCCGCCAGGCTCAAGTGACCCGGGAACCGGCTCTGCGCCAGGAGCCTAAAGGCCACTCGCCTGGAGAACATGAGTCTTCGCCACGTCTCGCTGCGCGGGACGGGATGGAGCAGGAAACTCTACGAGTTCTGGATTCGCCCAGCGAAGCCGGGACCAAAGGGTAAGGCGACGCAAAATCCACAAATACGCCTTCCTTGCTTCAATGAAAAGTGGTTTTTCACGCGCGGACCAAAGCTCCAGTTAGCTTGGGCTCCGTTCAGCGCCGCAGGTTTTTCTGAGTAAGTTCCGCATGGGGAGTGACGATGGGTGATAAAGAGAACGTGAGCGCCACGCCGCAAGCTGCAGGCCACAAGTACGACGCCAAGTCGATCAAAGTGCTCGGCGGCCTGGAAGCGGTGCGGCTGCGTCCCGCGATGTACATTGGGTCGACCGGTGAAATGGGCCTGCATCACCTGGTCTGGGAAGTGGTGGACAACTCCGTCGACGAAGCGATGGGCGGCTACGCGGATGAAATCAACGTCACTGTACATGCGGATGAATCGGTCACCGTGGTGGACAACGGGCGCGGCATCCCCGTGGACATGCACCAAACGGAGAAACGGCCCGCCGCGGAAGTGGTGATGACGGTGCTGCACGCCGGCGGAAAATTCGACAGTGAAACGTACAAAGTTTCAGGCGGCTTGCACGGCGTCGGTGTTTCCGTGGTGAACGCGCTTTCCGATTGGCTGGAGCTGGAGATTTCGCGCGACGGCTCGGTGTGGGAGCAAAGCTACGAAAAAGGCAAGCCCACCTCGAAGTTGAAACAAACCGGCAAAACGCGCAAGACCGGAACGAAAGTGACTTTTCATCCCGATCCCAGCATCTTTGACAAGACGGTCTACAGCTACGACACGCTCGCGACGCGCCTGCGGGAGTATGCGTTCCTGAACAAAGGGCTGAAGATTACGCTGACCGACGAGCGCACGGAGAAAAGCACGGAGTTCCGCTTCACGGGCGGTATCTCGGAATTCGTGAAGCATCTGAATCGCGGCAAGTCCACACTGCACGATTCTCCGATTTACATTGAAGGAAAGCGCGGCAATGTGGAGATCGAAATTGCGCTGCAGTACAACGATAGTTACGGCGAAAACGTGTTTGCTTTTGCGAACACGATCAATACCGTGGACGGCGGCACGCATCTTTCCGGATTTCGGTCGGCGCTGACGCGCTCCATCAACAGTTTTGCTTCGTCTGCGGGAATGCTGAAAGAGCAGAAGGACGAAGTTACTATCACCGGCGATGACGTGCGCGAAGGCTTGGTCGCCGTAGTGAGCGTGCGCCTGCCGCAGCCGCAGTTTGAGGGACAGACCAAGGGCAAGCTGAACAGCGACATCAAAGGCGACGTCGAGCAGCTTGTTAACGAGAAGCTCGGCGAGTGGTTCGACAAGCACTCGACCGTGGCGCGGCGCATCATCAGCAAGTGCATTGACGCGGCGCGCGCGAGAGAAGCCGCACGCAAGGCTCGCGAACTGACGCGCCGCAAGTCGGCCATGGATTCAAGCGGACTGCCGGGAAAACTGGCCGATTGCCAGGAGCGCGATCCGGCGCGCTGCGAATTGTTCGTGGTCGAGGGCGAATCAGCAGGCGGTTCGGCGAAGCAAGGGCGCGACCGGAAGTACCAGGCCATCCTGCCGCTCAAAGGGAAAATCCTCAACGTTGAGAAAGCGCGCTACGACAAGATGCTGGGCCACGAAGAAATTCGCGCCATCATCACTGCGCTGGGTACCGGCATCGGCAAGGACGATTTTGACGCCGGCAAGCTGCGCTATCACAAGATTATTTTGATGACCGATGCGGACGTGGACGGTTCGCACATCCGCACGCTGCTGCTGACATTTTTCTTCCGGCACATGAAAGAGCTGATTGACCGCGAGCACATTTTCATCGCGCAGCCGCCGCTCTACCGCGTGAAGCGCGGGAAGAGCGAGAAATACATCCGCGACGAGCGCGACTTCGCGCGCGAGTTGATGAAGCGCGCCACGGAAGATCACGTGGTGCAGGCCAAGGAAGGCGTGACGCTGCAAGGCGCCGGGTTGACCACATTTCTTCTGAACGTACAGGAATACGAGGGGATTGCCGCGAAACTCGGCCGCCGCTTGCGCGATACGGGGCTCGTTGAAGTCCTCGCAGAGAGCGGCTTGGATAAGAAAGCGGAGTTCGAAGAAAAAAAGTCGCTCGAAAAGTTGTTGAAGGAGATCGACAAGGTCAAGCTGAAGCTCGAAGGCAAAATCGCTTTCGACGAAGAGCACAGCTTGTACGAGATCCAGTTTGGCGCGCCCCACAACCAGAAAATCAACTGGGCGCTGGCTTCGACTTCGGAATATAAGCGGCTGCGCGCGCTGGCGAAGCAGGTGGAGGAATTCAACAAGCCGCCCTTCACGATTTCGCGCAACGGCGACAAGGCCACCAAGGAAAAAGCGCAAGACGTGCTGAAGTACGTGATGGAAGACGCGAAGAAGGACTTCACCATCACGCGCTTCAAAGGCCTAGGGGAAATGAATCCTTCGCAACTGTGGGAAACCACGATGAACGCGGAAACACGCACGCTGCTCAAGATAAAGCTCGAAGACGCGGTGGCAGCGGAAGATATTTTCACGACGCTGATGGGTGAAAACGTCGAGGCGCGGCGCAAGTTCATTGAGGACAATGCGCTCGAAGTCGTGAACCTGGATATTTGATGATATTGGATTGTTTCGTGGCGCGAAGCTGATGGCGGAAATGGCCTCCAGATCTACTCGCGATGCCATTCGTTGGGGTTTGCTGCTGTCGGCCGTCGCCGTTGCCGGATTTCGTTTGCCAAGTACCTATAGCACGTTTCGGGACTGGCGCGCGGTTCGATTTTCGGACCCATCGGCAGCGGAGTTGTACCGGCTGAATTTCACGGCGAACGTCGTGGGAATCGTGATTGTTCTGGCGGTGGCAGCGGCGGTATTTTACTTTTTGCGGCCTAGGATCTCAAAGCGGTCATGATGTATCAATTGGGCTGGAGCACGCTGCCGGGGCTGCGAGGTCTGAGCGTGAGCGAGTTTCGCGCGACGCCTACGGCCACCCCGGACAACGAGCACGGCGTGTCCATTGAGTTTGCGAGCGATGCGGAGCGCGACAGCTTTTTGCGCGAGATCGACGCGGCATTTGCAGCACGCCGGTTCACAAATGCGGCCGACGCCTTCGATACGGTGAAGGCTTGGGCAGTGGAACATAGCCTTACGGGACGAGGGTGATTGTTGTGAGCAAGGCAGCCGAAACAACCGGAAGAACCCTAAGAAACGACAAGGAGACTCTTCAGCAGTCCAAGGATGAGGAGTACGCCTATTGGCAGAGCCGGGCGCCCGCCGAGCGGTTGGCAGCTATGCAGGAGCTAAGCCTAGCTTTTTTCGAGGAGCCCGCCGCAATGAAGCTCAAATTAGGCGCCGATTTTTGCGCTCTCCTTTCTGCTTTCCACGCGAGTGATGTGAAGTATCTGATTATCGGAGGCTGGGCGGTCAGCATTCATGCCCAGCCTCGGGCAACGCTGGACATGGATATCTTTGTTAGTCCTGACAAAACTAACCTCGAAGCTGTGTATGACGCTTTGCTCCGATTTGGAGCACCACTGAAAAACATGGATAAGCGCCAATTTATGGAGCCAGGCACCTACTTGCGCTTTGGCGCTCCCCCTAGCCAGGTGGATATTTTTCCGGCAATTCCTGGCGTCGAATTTGAGGCGTGCTGGCCGAACCGCGTTGCAGTGACTGTCCACGCGGAGAAATCTCTCCTCGCGAACTTCATTTCGGCCAAGGATTTAATTGCCGCAAAAATCGCGAGTGGCAGAGAACAGGACATTGCGGATGTGCAGGCTATTAGAAGAGCGCAACAACAAAAAGGCAAGACGTAAGGACGAGGGGAAATGCCAGACGAACCAAATCAATCGATCCTGATCCCGGTGGATATCGAAGCCGAGATGAAGAAGTCCTATCTCGACTACTCGATGAGCGTAATCATCGGACGCGCGCTCCCCGACGTGCGCGACGGCTTGAAGCCGGTGCACCGGCGCATTCTTTTCGGAATGTACGAGCTGGGGCTGACCTCCACGCGGCCGTACCGCAAATGCGCGAAGATCGTCGGCGAAGTCCTCGGCAAGTATCACCCGCATGGCGACACGCCGGTGTACGACGCGCTGGTGCGCATGGCGCAAGGGTTCAATATGCGCTATCCCCTGGTGGATGGACAGGGCAACTTCGGCTCCGTGGACGGCGACATGCCCGCGGCGATGCGTTACACCGAAGCGAGGCTCTCGCGAATTGCCGAGGAACTACTGGCGGACATCGAGAAAGAAACCGTCGATTACCTTCCGAACTTCGACGAAACGGAGAAAGAGCCGACGGTCCTGCCTACGCGAGTTCCGAATCTTCTCGTCAACGGCGCGAGCGGCATCGCCGTGGGCATGGCCACCAACATTCCGCCGCATAACTTGCGCGAAATCATTGACGCGACCGTGCTGATGATCGAGAAGCCGGACACCACGCTCAAGGAAGTGCTCAAAATCGTGCCCGGGCCGGACTTTCCAACCGGCGGCTATATCGCTGGCCGCGAAGGAATCGAAGCCGCCTACAAGACAGGGCGTGGCAGCTTCACCATGCGCGCGAAGGCGGCCATCGAAGAAGTCGCCAAGGACCGCGAGAATATCGTCATCACCGAGATTCCCTACCAGGTGAACAAGGCCACGCTCATCAAGCGCATTGCCGAACTGGCGCAGACCAAGAAGGTTGAGGGCATCGCGGACGTGCGCGACGAAAGCGACCGCGAAGGCATGCGCATCGTTGTGGAGCTCAAGCGCGGCGAAGAGTCGCAGCTCATCCTCAACAATCTGTACAAGCACACGCAGATGCAGGAATCGTTCGGCATGATCCTGCTGGCCATCGCCGGCGGGCAGCCGAAAGAGATGGGCCTGCTCGAATTCATCCGGCTGTTCATCGAGCACCGCCGCGACGTGGTGCTGCGCCGTACGCGCTACGATCTGC
>QHYL01000468.1 GCA_003224105.1 Acidobacteriota bacterium
TCATCGGCGTCTTTGCGGTTTTGTCACTCGTTGGCTTCATTCTGAGCCTCTGGGTTCACATTGGTGCCCTCTTCGGCCGCAATGTCGCCCCCGAGTCTTTCTTTTGGGGTCTTCATGTAGGTATCTTCGTTGTCTTTTTCCCCGCTATTCTCGTAGCTGAGAAACGGGTCGGAAGCACGAATCGTAAGGATTTTTGGAAAATGGTTACGAAGGGATCTCCTGATGGAATTCGGTACTTGTTCTATCTTCTTCTCGCTTACGCGTTTGTCAGTTCTCTTATCTCTTTCTTTCATTCGCCCCCTGGTGTAGTGCCAAAAGGCCTAAGTCCCGGCGTTCCATGGCGCGGCTTCTCCGAGGGCTGGATGGTATTCTATTTCGGCTCCTTTGCGATCCTCTCCTCCGCTCTCCATTCCTCCCGCCAGCGCACCTGACGGCGTCTGCAACATCGTCCTCGGAAAGATTCCTGTACACGCGCGCATCTCGGTGGTGAGCGAAGGGACTCCCCTCGCCCCGGGCGAAGTGCGCAGCTCTTACAACCGGCTTCGTCCACTGGAGTAGCTGGAGGTAGAAAAACGCGGCTGGACCCTCGACGTGCTTCAGGTGGTGCAATCGCTTGGCAAAATGGAATTCACTTTGGCCGACGTCTACGCCCACGCGGGCTCGCTCGCGAAACTCCATCCCCATAACCGGCACGTGCGCGACAAAATCCGCCAGCAACTGCAAGTGCTGAGGGACATGGGCCTGCTCGAATTTCTGGGCGGCGGTTCCTACCGTTTACCCTGACCGCTATGCGCTACGGCCTTCGGCCTCTTCCTCCGCACGAACTTGATTTCCACCCTGCTGCCCAACGCATGCGCCACCCGGATGAGCGTCCCAATCGTCAGATTGCGCGGCTCATTCTCCATCGCCGAAATCTTCGGCGCGCTCATTTCCGCCTTCGCCGCCAGCTTGGTCTGGCTCAGCTTCTCCGCAGCCCGAAGCTTGGCGATCTGTACTCCCAATTGCAGATTCTCCAGTTCGCTTTCCACGAGCCCCCGCAGCTTCGCATCTTCCATTTGTTTCTGATAGAAGCGCTTCCATCGCGTCGTCATTTCTTTCTTCCCTCCAGCCGCCGCACATGCAGCCCCATGCGCGCTTCCGCAATATGAATGTCTTCTTCCGGCAACTGCGCGCTTCGTTTCACGATTCCATGCAGGAGAACAAACGCTCTCCTCGCGTCCCCGAAATAAAGAATTCTCAGCTTGTCCTTCCCCTGCTGAGTTCGCAGCTCCCTCAGCTTCCCCCGGACCTGCGAAGAGTAAGGAAACGGCATGTTCGGTCCTTCCTGCTCCAGCATCTTGACCAGCGCCAGAGCTTTCGCCCGGTGCTGAACCGGGAGGGTTGTCAGATACTCTTCCACAGGAGCATGGCCGCGCTCGTCCACGAAGAAATCGACCTGCCATGCCATCTCTTATAGAGTATCCCTTCTAAGGTATGAATGCAACTCAGCCGGGCGCCGCAGACGGAGCTGATTGTAAGAGGCTCGCCCGCGACAAAATCCGGCAGCAACTGCAAGTGCTCCGGGATGTCGGCTTGATCGATTTCCTCGGCGCGGGCTCCTACGGTTTCCTTTGAATCGCCCCCGCTTACCGCACGAGCGGCAGTCGCCGGACACGCACCGCTTTCTCCGTGACCGAGACCATTGCCCCGTTTCCCAAATCTTCTTTGCAAATCTCCAGCACGTCCTTAAATAAATCGGCTAGACCCGCCGCGCGTAATCCCTCGATCCGAACGCGGATCACGGAAGGCCCCGCACCGCCAGATCTAGCCAGCAGAGTATGGAAATCAGCGTCGAGTGTCACGACTACGCGGGAATGTTGCTCCTCAAAGGCAAGGATCTCCGCATCCCCGGCAGGGGCCATGCCAATCTCGCCCACGTGCACCGCTTCAATTCCGGTTTTGCTTACTTGTGAGACGGTGGATCGCGGAAGACCTTGGCCGAGCAACAGCTTCATCGGACATTGGGCAGCGGCACAACCTTGTCCTCAATCAACGTGGCAGCAAACGCCAGTGCCTGCCGGATGTCCTCATCCTCTAATTCGGGATACTCCCGTTTCAGTTCTGCACGGTCGGGATAGAGCGCGAGCGCTTCGAGAACCCGCCGGATGGTGAGCCGCAGGTTGCGGATGCAAGGCTCTCCGTTCATTCGGGCAGCGTTAGTCGTGATGCGGTCCAGTTTCTCCATGGGGGCTTCTTGGCTCAGTCTAGGCGCACCTCCGCGAACTGTCAATCGCCGCCACGTGCGCGAGTGTGCGACAAAATCCGCCAGCAACTGCAAGTCCTCAGGGACCTCGGCTTGATCGAATTCCTGGGCGGCGGCTCCTACCTTCTCACCTAATGCACGTCAACGCCACGCGCCGAATTTCGAGTTTCCATAGTCGAATTTCCAATTTCGATTTTCCCTGCTTCTACGCTTTTCGCCAATCCTCCCACGCCAATCCCTTGATCCTGGCAAACTCTTTCGTGTTGGCTGTCACTAGCGCCAGCTTCCGGCTCATCGCCTGTCCCGCTATCAGCACGTCGTACGTCCCGATGGGCCTGCCTATGCGCTCCAAAGTGTTTCGGATTTCGCCCGCATACCGTGCGTCTTCTTCTCCGAATTCCAGCACTCGTACCGGGCCCTCAAGAAACATCTTCAAACGTCTGGTATTCGCATCCGTTTGCACGCTCTTCAGCACTCCATACCAGAGCTCAAATACGGACACGGAAGGCACCCATACTTGCTCGCCGGATTCCACTGCTTTCGAGAATCGCTTCCGAGCCAGTTCCGAAGTTCCATTGATCAGCGCAATACACACATTGGTATCGAGCAAGTACGCCATGGCGGGTCTTTCAGTCGAAAAGCTTGCGGCGGCGTGCCTGTGGCTGTTTTCGGCCAGTCTTGAATAATGGGTCACCGCCGATTCGGTCCATCGCGGCGAACCACTCCTTAGCGTCCGTAATCATGGGCTGTAGCAACACCCCCTCGGGAACCCGCCGCACACGCACGCTGTCGCCTTCGAACCGAAACTCGCGCGGCAGCCGCACCGCCTGGCTCCGCCCGTTGCGAAACAACTTCGCTGTGCCGATCTTGGCCATGCGCCACCTCTGACGGTAGTATATATCACAGGTCTATATCGTGCAACAAGCCTGCCCGCGTTGGGCCTATTGGAACTTCCGGGGGCGGACTCTTGCGGCTTTGTCTAAGCCGGGCGCTACTGGTTTAAGGGAAGAACGCCTGACTTCTTTTTCTCTTCGAGGCTTTTCAGCCACGCCTGATGTTCGGCGTCGCTCCAGTGGTGGATGTCTATGATGTAGCCGTCGGGGTCGCGCAGCGAGAGCGATCCGCTCGGCATGTATCCCGGATAGGTAATCGCCGGCGCCGCAATCCCGTTGGCCAGAAGGTGCTCGCGGAGCGCGGGCAAGTCAGGCGTGTACATGGCCGTGAGCACAGCATGCTTGGTTGGATCGAAGGGCTCCTCCGCCAACAGGAACATCACGGCGCCACCCTCGCAGTGCATGCGGGCCCAGCAGGGGCACTCTGGAGCGCCTTCCGTGTCGATGAGCTCGAATCCCAGCAATTCGTAAAAGCGGATGGAGCGGCGCACATCCATGACGTGCAGCAGCGGCGTGAAATATCCGGCCTTCGGAACCATGTCCGGCGATTGTACCAGTTCCCTCTGCGACTCGCGGCTCTTGGAATTCCTCGGCGCCGGCTCTCACCGCCTCCGCTGAGCGCACCTCGCTCCGCCTTGGCCCCTTTCCATCAGCCGTCTTGCTTCCATCCCTGCCCGGGAGTACGCTCTCCACTATGCCCATCATTGAAAAACATGCCCCAGGCACCTTTTCCTGGATCGAACTGGCCACCACCGACCAAGGCGCCGCAACCAGGTTCTATTCCAAAATCTTTGGCTGGTCCTCGCAGGACTTTCCCATCGGCCCTAACGAGGTCTACACGATTTTCCAGGTCGAAGGACGCGATGCCGCAGCAGGCTGCACGCTTCGCCCCGAGCAACTCTCCCTCGGTGTCCCCCCACACTGGAACCTGTACGTCGCGGTCGAAAGCGCTGACGCCACTGCCGCTCGGGCCACGCAACTCGGCGGCACGGTTCTGGCCCCGCCATTCGACGTTTTTGACTCCGGCCGCATGGCCGTCGTGCAGGACCCCACTGGTGCGACCATCTGCCTCTGGCAACCCAACAAGCATCCCGGCACGGGAATCGCTGCCGCGCACGGCACGCTCTGCTGGGCTGATTTGAACACTCCGGATCAGGCCGGCGCAGGACAGTTCTATTCCGATCTTTTTGGCTGGCACATCATGAAGGAAGACGAAGATCCCGCTCACAACTACTGGCACATCAAAAACGGCGAGGAGTTCATCGGTGGCATTCCTCCGTCGTCCCACCACAAACCGGGCGTTCCCGCGCACTGGATGGCTTACTTTGCCGTTTCCGATTGCGATGCCACGGCCGCCGAGGCCAAGAATCTCGGCGCCATGCTCTACCTGCCGCCTACCGATTTTGAAGATGTAGGCCGCATTTCGATAATGGCCGACCCGCAAGGCGCGGCGTTGGCCATTTTCAAAGCCGCCGCTCAACGCGCCAGCGCCCCTTAGCCAGGAAAACAATTCCGGCGACACGTGCTACAATCCGCCTTACCGGATTCACCCATTCAAAAACTTCACCGGAGGCACCGAATGCATCGCCGCGTCCTGACCCTGTTGTGCGTCACGTTTGCACTTTGCGCCGCAACATTCGTCTTAAGCAGCCGCGCTTTGGCGCAGGAACACACCGACCATGCCGCGGCGGCGAAAGCCAAGCCCACCGCTACGCTGATGACCGGCTACGGCAACTGGCATCACCCGGTCTCGACGAAGAACGCGCAAGCGCAGGCGTTCTTCGACCAGGGCCTGCGGCAGATTTACGCGTTCAATCACGACGAAGCGGCGCGCTCCTTCCAGCGCGCGGGCGAACTTGACCCCAAACTGGCAATGGCGTTTTGGGGCGTTGCGGAGGCCGTTGGGCCGAATTACAACGATCCCGCGAGCGACGACCGCTTTGTGAAGGCGCACGAAGCGATTGCGAAAGCGCAGTCGCTTGCCGCGGAGGCTTCCGAAAGCGATAAGGCGTATATCGACGCGCTGGCCAAGCGCTTCCCTGCTGACACGAGCGCGGACAGGCGTGCGGCCTTAGAACAGTATCGCGACGCCATGCGCGAGGTGATGAAGCGCTTCCCGGACGACCTGGACGCCGCGACGCTGTCCGCGGAAGCGGGAATGAATCTGCATCCGTGGGGACTGTGGAGGCCGGACGGCACGCCGGCAGAAGGTACGGAAGAAATCGTTGCAACGCTCGAGTCCGTGATTCGCCGCGAGCCGAACCATCTTGGCGCGATTCACTATTACATTCATTCCGTCGAGGCCTCCAATTCGCCGGAGCGCGCGTTGGCGGGAGCAAATCGCCTGGCGGAGCTCGCGCCGTCCGCCGGACACATCGTGCACATGCCAGCGCACATTTACATTCGCACGGGCGATTATGAAGCCGCGCTGAAGACGAACCAAAAGGCGGCGCTCGCGGATCAGGCGTACATCAAGGGCGGCGCGGCGCCGGGCATCTACTCGATGATGTATTACAGCCACAATCTGCATTTCATCGCCATGGCCGCGGCGATGAACGGCAATTATGCAGAGGCGCGGAAAACCCCGCAACCGGATGCGGCGTTGCAGACCGCCAATTTTTTCTGGCATTTTGCACGCGGGCTGGCGTTGGCGGGCACGGGTGATTTGGACGGCGCGGAAGCGGAGCACAAAATCGTGACCGCGGCGGAAGAAAAAACTTCGCCGGATGCGGTTTTCCAGATGCCCATCAACAACAAGACCAAGGACATCTTGAAAATTGCGGAGAACGTGCTGGGGGCAAAAATCTCGCTCGCGAAAAATGATATGGACGCCACGGTGAATCAGCTTCGCACGGCCGTCGAGGTGCAAGAAGGATTGAAATATGACGAGCCGGAGGACTGGTTTTATCCCGTGCGCGAAAATCTCGGTGCGGTTCTGCTGAAAATCGGCGACTACGCCGGCGCCGAGGAGGCCTTCCGCGCCGACCTGGCAATCCATCCGCGAAACCCGCGCTCGCTCTTCGGTCTCGAACAAGCGCTGAAGTCCCAGGAAAAAGCTTACGACGCGGATTTCGTCCGCAAACAATTTGACGCCAACTGGAAAGGCGCGGCGAGGCCGACTGTCGACGACCTGGTCTGACGGGAGCAAGCAGGCCGCAAGGCGGCCAAAATCAAAGGTTAAAAGACCGAGAAAAAGGAAGAATCTCTAGAAAGCGGTTCGTGGTTTCGGACTGCTAATGTACTCGACGCCGTAGCGAAGCAGATTTTGCTCGGGCAGCTCCTGCACAAAAACGATTCGTGCGGCAACAAAAATCGCAGCTTGCCCTGAGCTGTACGGCGCCGCCACTTCAATCAGCGTTTGCTCCATGTATCTGCTGGTGCTTTTGAAACGCAAGCCGCCGCGCGACACATCTTCACACTGGACAAATTCTTCACCGCGCTCAGCGTGACGAACGAGCGCAATGTAATTCACTCTGATACGCGGATATTTGCGCCGATTGATACGCGCTTCCACAAATTTTGGGGACGATGCCGCCGGCTTTTCTGGGGACGCAGGCACAGTCTGGAGGGAAGTGGTTGGAGACTGCAAAGAACCCGGCGCGGACGTGTAAGGGTTCGGGGATCGGAAGGGAGAGGTAGCGGAGGTGCGCGAAGCTGGAGCTGGGAGCCCCGCGACCAGGTCTGATGGACTTGCTGCCGAGTAAGCGGGCGCGCCCACACTGCCAGGTTGAGAGGCGCCTGGAAAAGGAACGGAACTTGCAGAACTGAATCCTGAAGGCCACGCAGGCGGCGACGCTACACGTTGAGGCGGCGCTATCGTCACGGCCATTGGCGTCTGCGGCGGAGCAGTGGAAGGCGCGGCAACATTGGCCGGAACGGCGGGCAGCGCGCCGGGCCTGCCTAGCTTCCAGATCGTGGAGTTGCCGCAGCGCTTGCAATAACGCAAAACGCCAGCGTTGGTGGCAACGACATCGGCCTCGATACTATGATCGTCAAGGCGTACGAGTGTTTGACAGACGTTGCAGACCAAAGTAAGTATGCCAAATTCCTGCTCCGTGGGCGAAAGCCGAGGAAATTCCATCTCCCAAAAATGTTCAACATGATCAAAGAACGCCACGCCGTAGGTGTAGACGCCAGAGTCCTCACCGATTTGGCCGACTACGCGGATCTCCGCTTCTTTGTTGCGTTCGGGCCAGCGAAGAACCATCTCCTGTTCGGGACAAAGTTTGTGCCGGGAGAGCAGGCCTGCGCCGTGGAGGCTGAGGAGGACTGTTTTCGTTGGCTCGGAAAAAATCTTGCCCGCCAAATCCGAGCCGATCAGGACGATAGGAATCTCTTTGGGGATGCGTCCGCTTCTGCGCACAACCTGCTGGAGCAACAGGAAGGCCACGCCGAGGCTGCGGCGGGCCCAATTTCGTACCTAAGTTTCTGAGTAAGTGCCGAGTTTTGAGTAGGGAGAGATTGCGTCGAGAGAATCGGTCGAATCAAGAAGGCAAAGCAGTTTCAATTTGAAACGTTCAGCACCCCATGCCGGCCCTCCGGAAAATGTGTGACAAACGCTTGGCAGGATGGCGCGAGCGGTGAAGGCATCCACTCCGCCCTTGAATCCCATCGCAATATCTAATGTGCTCGTTTAGCGGGGGTTGGCGGTCATGGAAGCGCGGTGGCCTGTGGTGATCGAAAAATAGTCAATCCACTGTTTGCGAATCGCTTCGGCTCGTTCGATCAGTTCGGGGCTTGGTTTTTCGCCGTGTTGAACGACAATCACGATTCCGGTGTTGAACTCGCGCTGGGATTTGTCGACGCCGGGCAAGCGCGGGCCTTCGGCGGCAATGACATCCTGACCAAACCCATCAGATAGAGATCGAGGTATGACCATCCCGTGGCTGGCACGTAGTAGTCGTCGTCGAGTTGTGTGTACGTGCCGTCAAGATTGTTCTGCCAGACGCCGCCTCCCATGATGGACGCTTCGGTAGGCCGCCGGTACGGAAACGCCACGCGCGCCTGCAGCCCTCTGGCCCAGTGGACGGGACCAAGCGGAATCGTTTCGTCTCCCACTTTTGCGGAAACGAAGGCCGCCCAGCGATGGCCCATTTCGTGCGCGATTTGAGACATCGCGTACATGTAGGGAGGCATCTTGCCGTCCGCGGAAATT
>QHYL01000420.1 GCA_003224105.1 Acidobacteriota bacterium
CGCAACAATAATGTCGGGATTGACTTGCTGTGGCCTTAGCCAGAACTGGTTGCTCCAAGTGAAAAGCAAGTATCCCCAAATCCAAAAAACCTTTTCCGGCACGGGCCTCAAATCGCCTTGCGATCCAATTTCGGTTCGGCGCGCAGCGAGCAGCTCTCTTAAGAAGAATTCAAAGCAAAACAGGTCGGCCAGATACACCACAAAGTTCACCACGTGGACGACCGTAAATTCCCAATACATCGAAGGGTGAAGAATCCGAAAGCTTACGCTCAAGAGCGTCGGGTACAGGGGGCTCCAGTAGGCACTCGCCAGCGCGTGCCAACTGCTTCGCACGGCAGCCTCTGCCATTTCGATGTAAGACACGCTATCGGGGTTCAGATCATTCCGGTGCGCCCACACGTGCAGCGCTCCCAGCACGACGGCCAAGCACCAAAAGAGCACGCGCAGACGCGGCTTAACCGGCTCGTCAGTCATAGTCATCTTTTTAAAATTTTAATGGATTTAGCAACAGGTTGCCGATGCTCTCAGCGTGCAATGATACGCAAATGCACGGAGTCAGCAAAAGTAAAAAAGGGGCGTCGGTTGATAAAGACGCCCCCTATTCTCCTTGTGATTACGCTACGTGGCGGTCCAGCGCCTTGGTAATCTGTTCTTTTGGCACGGCCCCAACAATCTGTTCCACTACCTGCCCGTTCTTGAACACGAGCAGCGTGGGGATTCCTCGGATACCATACCGTCCCGCGGAATTCATGGCTTCATCCACGTTGAGCTTCATCACTTTCAGCTTGCCTTCATAGTCGTGCGCGATTTCCGCCACCGTTGGCGCCAGCATGTGACACGGCCGGCACCACT
Organism: Acidobacteriota bacterium; assembly: GCA_003224105.1. Classification (GTDB taxonomy): domain Bacteria; phylum Acidobacteriota; class Terriglobia; order Acidiferrales; family UBA7541; genus Acidiferrum. The sequence goes on from QHYL01000420.1 coordinate 853, forward strand.
CGGCCCAGAAATCCACCATCACTGGCTTAGAATTGCTCGCGGCCAGCACTTCCGCTTCAAAATTTCCGTCGTTTGCCGCCGGAATGGAATTGTCTGCCATAACCTTTGTTTTCAGCGGCTTGCCCTTCGGCCTGCCGCCGATCTCTCCTTTATCAATTCAATTAGATGTTGTAACAGGTTTTTGGTTTCTCCCTGCCTGCTCCGATCCTTGAGGGGCCTTCCCCGCGTGGCGAGGCTGTGCCTCCGAAACCCCAGCGGCTTGCCCCGAGTTCCCAGAAGTCTGCCCCGATCCTTCAGGGGCTTCTGGACCCAAGGTTTGAGAATCCTTCCCCGAATCTTGAGCGCCTTGGGTCGACTCCTGGAGGCCCGCCCCTTTTCCTTGATCCGACTTTGCCGGCGCCTGAGGGGCTTCTGTTCCTGCCTGAGGAGTCCGGCCTGCTGCCTGAGCTGCTTTCTTGACTGCCCGCCGCCCTGGCGCTCGACTCTTCGCTTCCTTCTCCGGCGCCGCTTTCTCCGGCCCCGCTGTCTTTTCTAAACCTGCGGCCCTATCTTCTAATCCTTCCGCGCCACCGGTCTTCTCAACCTTATCAGCCGTTTGCACCGACGGAGCAAACCCTCGGGACACTCGCGCTGCTTCGTACAGATTCGCGTATTCCCGGGCTGGCCCTTTCCAGGATAAATCCTTCGCCATTCCGTTCAACTGAATGCGCTTCCAGATGCGCTCGTCCATGTAATGATGCAACGCCTGCCGCACGGCGTACAAGAGCGCTTCTCCGGAGTATTCCTTGAACTTGAATCCCGTCCCCGTGCCGTGCTCGACGTCAAACGGCTGGATGCTGTCGTCCAGCCCGCCCGTGGCCCTTACAATCGGCACCGTACCATATTTCAAGCTGTACATCTGGTTCAAGCCCGACGGCTCGTAGCGCGACGGCATCAGGAACATATCCGCTCCCGCTTCCACCTTGTGCGCCAAAGTATTGTCGTACGCGATTTTCAGTCCCACGCGCCCGGAGTAGGTCGCAGCCAGAGCCCCGAACAGTCTTTCGTATTTCTTGTCGCCCGTTCCCAGCACAACCAACACCAAATCCTCTTTCATCAGCGCGTGCGCTTTTTCCGCCATCAAATCGAACCCCTTCTGGTCCGCGAAGCGCGAAACAATCCCGATGACCGGCCGCTCCAGGTGTTCCTGCGGCAGCGCAAACGTTTCCAGCAAATCTCGTTTGCATGTTTGCTTGCCGCTCAAATCCTTCGCCGAATAATTCGCTGCAATCAGCGGATCTCTCGCCGGGTCCCATGCTCCATAATCCACACCGTTCAGAATCCCCACCAGCCGGTCTGCCCTTTTTCGTGCCACGCCATCCAACCCGTGTCCGAATTCTCTCGTCTGAATCTCTTGCGCGTACTTCCGGCTCACCGTCGTCAAATAATCTGAATAAACCAACCCGCCCTTCAACAGGTTCACGCTGCCGTAAAACTCGATCCCCTCGGGATGAAAAACGGTCGCTGGGATTCCTACGCGGTCGAGCACGTCTCTCGGAAACTGCCCGTGATATCCCATGTTGTGAATGGTGAACACCACCGGAGTGTTCTTCACCAGCGGATCGTCGCCGTACGATGTCCGTAGCAGCACCGGCACAAGCGCTGCCTGCCAATCGTGACAATGAAAAACGTCCGCCGGCCAAATGTGTTTGGAAACTTCGATCGCCGCGCGGCAAAGCTCCGTGTAGCGCTCTGCGTTGTCGGGATAATCTTTTCCGCCGGTTCCGTAGAGTCCCTCGCGGTCAAAATAGGCCGGATCATCCACGAAGAAATACCGCACGCCGCCGACAAGAGCCCCGTCCACAATTGCGGGAAAGCGCAGCCGCGCGCCTCCCATGGGAATTGTCAGACTCTGAAGCACCACCGCCGTGGCTTCCGTACCGCGGCAGCGCGGCAACACGACTGCGACTTCGTGGCCCAGCGCCACCAGCGCCTTGGGCAGCGCTTCCACGACGTCCGCCAGGCCGCCGGTTTTCGAAAACGGCAGCCCTTCCGATGCCACAAATAAAATTCTCATGGATGGACCATTTATTGGATGCGCATCCATTTTACGCTAAGGCAAGGTCATCAGCAGGCGGAATCTCCTTACTCCTATTTGACTTTCCCTTTCCGAGTTCCAAGCGTCACGATGCGGCTGCAGACGACTTCTTTGGCTGGTATGTCCCTGGAATTGCCCGCAGCGAAACTGCAAGCCGGTTCCACGAATTGATGGCCACCACCGCAAACGTCAAATCCAGCAGCTCTTTGTCGCTGAAATGCTTGCGCGTTTGCTCATACACTTCGTCCGGAACATGCGTTTGCGAAACCAGCGTTACGGCCTCCGTCCATTCCAACGCCGCGCGCTCCCGTTCGCTGTAGAATGTCGTCTCGCGCCACGCGCTCAGCGCATAAAGCCGCTGCTCGGTCTCGCCCAGCATTCGCGCCTTTCGAATGCATGTCCAGGCAATACGCGCAGCCGTTGATTTGCGACGCGCGCATTTTCACCAACTCCAGCAGCTTCCCGTCCAGACCGCACTCATGAACGTATTTCTCCAGGGCGAGCATTGCCCGCAACGGCTCCTCTCGGAATTTATCGTGGTAATCGATGCGCATTTTCATTCTTCTTTCTCCTTTATTTCCTATTTTCACAGGGCTTGCTCCTATTGCCTTTAGATGAATCTCTCAGCGCGGAGGGTTTTTGCGAAAAAAGAGATTGGGTAATCGTAGGCTCGCCCAATTTGGCAGCAGCTCAAATCACAATTCTTCAAGCGGCCTAGGAATAACCGAAGAGCGTCATGAACCCAAAATCCATGTGCAATTGCTGGTGGCAATGAAAAAGCGTCAGCCCCGGATTGTCCGCCGTAAAGTCCACTTCCGCCTCTTGGTAACCACCCACCATTACGATATCTTTTACTACTCCTGCGGTGACTTGGCCCGCTAACTTCGTCAATTCAAAACTGTGCCGGTGCAAATGGACCGGGTGAACGTCGTCGCTGGCGTTGCGCATACGGAGGCGGTAGCGTTGGCCTTCCCGCAAGCGAAAAACAGGAACTTTCAACTCGGGAGAGAACACTTCCTCGTTGATCGCCCACTGGTTGAATCCGTGTTCCGCGGCGTTTAGCTTGGTAAACGTCATCTCGATCAATTCATCCGGCTCTCGCGCCGCGCCATTCGGCTCTCCGAAGCGCGCATAGCTCCAGCGAAACGGTTTCGGTGGCACCCAAACAGGTTTGCCTCTTCGGTCTGCGTATTCCACCACAATACCCATGCCGTGACGCCGGTCGTCGTCCGCCAAATCACCCAGAATCCAGACGCCCGGCTCCTTCATTTCGACGGTGGCAGAAATCCTTTCCCCTGGACCAAGCCACAGCACCGGCACCTCCACAGGTTTTGGAACGCGATTGCCATCTAACGCCTCGACGCGGAACAGATGCCCGGGCAACGCCAAACTCCGAGTTTCTGTTGCGCTGCCGTTCACTACGTGAAAGAGGACCCTCTCGCCGGCCTTCACGCGTACGGGCTCACCGTGGCCCAACATTCGCCCATTGATGGTGAAGAATTGATAGCCCACTTCATAGCCATGCGGCATGCCCTTGGCCAGTGAAGCTTTCATGGCTGATTCGCCGGCCGTTTCCAATTCTTTCACTCGCGTCGCAGGTGACAAGAAATCCTGCGGCATGTCCCCGCCCTTGCTGAACGAGCCTTCAAACTCTTTTAGGACCAAAAAAACTTCACGGTCATAAGTCCCCGGTTCCTCTTTCGCCTCGATGTACACTGCTCCGACTTGCCCGCTGTACTGCCCGGCGTGAAGGTCGGCTCCAGCTCGATTGTGCGTGTGATAGAAGCGCAAGCCGGCGGGTCGTGGTGTGAACGTGATCCGCCGCATCCCATGAGCCGGAATGTAGGGCGTGCCTTCTTCGACTGAGCCATCCACGTCCGCAGAAACCATTTGTCCGTGCCAGTGCAGTTGCTCCGGCGCGTCCGTGTCGTTGTGAATCTCGATGGTTACTTCCCGTCCTTCTTTGAATCGCAGCAGCGGACCAGGAAACTGCCCGTTATACGTAATGGTTGATACAATGTGTTTCGGCGCAATCTCAATCGCACTGGCGGCGATGTGCAAGCTGTAGTCTGCAGTAGGGCTTTTTCCCGGGGTTTGCGTCACCGCGACCCCATCACCGGCAGTTCCTGTCGACCAGCCCAGTGGAAAGCTAGTCCCGAAGAATCCGGCCACCGCGGCTGCAGCGCCGGTACTCGCAGTGCCGCGCAGAAACTCCCGCCGCGATAAAAAATCTCTTCTCACAAGTTCTCATCCTAATTCCTCTCTCCCCCATGAGCAAACGCCCCTCTTTGGAGCCTCACTCGTAGCGCAGTGCAACAACCGGGTCCACGCGAACGGCACGGCGCGCAGGAACGTAACTCGCAAGAAACGCAATGCCCAGTAAGAACAGCGGCACACCGATGAACGCAATGGGATCGTGAGAACCTATGCCGTACAACACGTCAGAAAGAACCCGCGACACGGCCGCGCACGCAATCACGCCAATAAGAGCTCCGATCACCACCGGACGCAGCGCTTGCCGCAACACAAGACTCATCACATCACGGCCGTCGGCACCGAGCGTCATGCGAATGCCGATCTCGCGAATGCGCTGGCTCACTCCGTAAGAAACGACGCCATGCACTCCGACCGCTGCAAGCAGCAGTGCCAGTGCGCCGAGCACGCCGGAGAGCGCCGCCACAATCCGCGACGGTGCTCGCCAAACCTCCAGGTTGTCTGCCAGCTTGCTCACGTCCACAAGCAAATTCGCGTCCAGGGCCCGCGCTGCCTCGCGAATCCCATTTATCGTTGCCGTGTCGCCGCTCTTGCTATGCACCAGCAATTGTAATCCCTCTTGCTCTTCCGGTCCGGCCGGCAGGTAAAAGAACAGCCCATCGCTCTGTCCCAAGTGCGAAGCCTGTGAATCCCGCACGACTCCTACGACCTGATACACTTTCTTCTCCCATCCTCGGAGGGTCTTTCCAAGCGCATCCTGTCCGGGCCACAGCCTTCGAGCTGTGGACTCAGTCACCACCAACACTGGAGCGCCCGACCGCGTCTCCACTTCCGTGAACACGCGGCCACGCACCATCGGCATCCCCAGCATCGCAAAAAAACCTGGCGAAACAACATTGAACTCAAACTGCCGAGATTCCGTCTCTCCGGCAGGTGTCATTCCTGTCCCCAAAAACTGATGACCTAGGGGCATAACGCGCGCCTGCTCCACTTGGTCCACACCGGGCAATGCCGCCACGCGGGCCATCAATTCACGCTGAAACTCCCGCGCGCGCTCCATGTTGTAGCCTTGCGAAGGCAAATCAAATCGCGCCTGCGTAATCCCTTTCATCTCGAAGCCCGGATCAACCGTTTGCGCCGTATACAGGCCGCGCATCAACAGTCCGGCAGCAATCAGCAGGATCATGCACACCGCCACCTGGACGCCGACGAGCGTACTCCGCAGTATTCCTCCCCTCGCGGCCTTGCCCATGAGTCCTCCGCCATCACCTTTAATGGCGGTGCTCAGGTCCTGCCGCGTTGCATACAACGCCGGCGCCAGTCCAAACACAATTCCCGTTAATACTGTGAGCGCCAGCGAATACCCCCAAACGCGCAGGTCTGGACTGAAATTCCACGAGAGCCGCAAAACCCCGGGTGTCGGCAAGTGCGCCAGCACAAACGGCGCAATGCCCTCGAGCGACCAGACCGCCAGCAGCGACCCCAGCGACCCACCAAGAAACGCAATCAGCAGGCTCTCCGTTAGCAGTTGCCGGACGATCCGCCACCGGCTTCCCCCGATTGCAAGCCGGATAGCAATCTCCTTCTGCCGGGCGGAGGCCCTCGCTCGCCCGATGGATCGCTAGCGTGGTCGTGCGCCCGGGATGTAGCTGGTCAATCCGCCCTGCGATGACCCCCAAATCCGCACGCACTTCTTCGAGCGAAACGCCGGGCCGCATCCGCCCCTGTAATGCGAGCCAGCCGGTGGTGTCTGCAAGGAGTAAATCACTGTCGGGCTCCAGCGCCTTCTGCATCGTTACCGGCGCCCAAAATTCGATGGGCCAGGGGTCGAGCCCACGAAATCCCGGCGCAGCTACACCAATCACGACAAATTTCGTGCGATTCAGTGAAATGCTTTGACCAACAATCAGGGACTCAGCGCCGAACTGGCTCCTCCAAAGGTCGTCACTCAGCACCACCACGGGGCTCCCTCCTGGCGCGCGGCAATCCGCTTCCACGAACGTCCGCCCTAGCGATGGACGCTCCCCAAGTACATCAAAGAAATTGCATGATGTTTCTGCTCCCATTAGCCCTTTGGGATTTTCGCCTTCTAGCGGCACTCCGCCTAAAAACGGCGCATAAGCCAATAGGCCGGAGAACACGTGATTGTTCGCACGATAATTCTTGTATTCGGCGTACGAAAAGAGTCCCGGCTCGCCATGCTCGTTGCGCTGCGCCTTTCCATGGAATATCTGGTCTACACTGACAATCTGTTCCGCTCTTGGAACCGGCAGGAGCTTCAGCGCGACTCCGTTCAGCACGGAAAAAATACCTGTGTTCATCCCGATTCCCAGCCCGATGGCCAGAACTGCGACCACCGTGAAGCCCGGATTCTTCGCCAGCGCCCGCGCCCCATAGCGCAGATCGCGCCACGTCGTCTCCAGCGAGACGAAGCTCCAGGCTTCCCGGCAGGCCTCTTTGATGCGCATCACATTTCCAAATTGCCGCCGCGCTGCATAGTGCGATTCCTCGCTTTCAATGCCGCGCTCGCGGTTCTTCGCTTCGCGCATCGTCAGATGAAACACCAGCTCATCCTCCAAGTCCCGATCCAGTTGCTTCCTCTTGAAAAGCGCCTTCACTTTTGCCCAAAGTTTCATGACAAATTCTCCCTACTCTCTGCCACTTGTTTTTTAAGCCCGCTCCATAAACGCCGGGGCGGCCACGGAAAACACAAAACAAAACTCCTGCTCCTCCAACTAAAAACTGACAACGCATAACTGATGACTTCCTCCTGCCCTCACGCCATCTGCATCACGCTTGCGATCGCCCCGGCCATGCGCCGCCAATATTCAGCTTCTTCCGCCAATTTCTTGCGCCCCGCCGCCGTCAGCGAGTAATACTTCGCGCGCCGGTTGTTCTCCGAGGCGCCCCACTCCGCCGCCAGCAGCCCCCTCAGTTCCAGCCGGTGGAGCGCCGGGTAGAGCGCGCCTTCTTCCACGCGCAACACGTCATTCGAGCTCTCATGGATCCATTCCGCCACGCCGTATCCATGCTTCGACCCGCGCGCCAACGCCTTCAACACCAGCATGTCCAGGGTCCCCTGCATCAAATCACCTTCTTTTTCCATTCCCGCTCCCAGAACTTCCTTCCACCCCCAACTCACCTGGAAACCAATGCGCCTGTTCCCGCCACTCCCATAAATCCTTTAGGGAACCACTATACGCCCCTAAACGCTTAAGGGGTCTATTTTGTTTCAAAGCAATTGAAAATTCTGTTCAGCAAAGGAAAATCAACACGACTCAGGAATCATCGCTGCCACTGCTACACTGTTCCATCGATGCCTCGCCAACGGCTCGGCCAGCATTTCCTTGTGGACCTCGACTGGCGCGAACAGATCGCCCGTGCCATCCGAGTCTCCCCGCATTCCACTGTCCCGTTGGCCAAAGACGATTCGCACTGCTGGATCGAAATCGGCGCCGGCCACGGTGAAATGACGCGCCACTTGCTCGCGGTTGGTGGCCCGGTTTGCGCCATCGAGTTGGATCCAGCTCTCTCCAGTGTCCTTCGTCGCCTCGCGAAAGAGTTCCCCCGGCTCACCGTCGTCTCCCGCGACATTCTCAAGACCGACCTTGCCACCCTCGCTTCCGGCCGGCGCATCCGCATTTACGGCAATCTTCCCTACTACATTACTTCGCCCATTCTGCATCACCTCTTCAGCTTCGCCGCCATCATCGACGAAATGCATTTCGTCATCCAAACGGAAGTTGCTCAGCGCCTGGCCGCCCAGCCTTGCACGCGCGACTACGGCTATCTTTCCGTGGTCACGCAGTTCTACACGCGGCCCGAATTTGTTTTCGAGATTCCCCGCGAAGCGTTCCAACCGCCGCCGGAGGTGACTTCGGCGCTTGTTACTCTGCGACTTCCTGGCGAGCGTTCGAAGCTCGCCCTAAAGGACGAACAGCGTTTCTTGAATTTTGTGAAATTGTCCTTCTCGCAGAAACGCAAAACGCTAGTGAATAGCTTGCGGTCTTTGGCTAAGCCGGAGAAACTTCGCGCCGCCCTTGCCTCGCTAGGCTTGCGCCCCGACGCTCGCGCTGAGCAGCTCACTGTCGGACAGCTCGCCGCGCTTCATGCTCTGTTGCAGAACTCGTGATGCCCGTTCCACCGCGGCAGTATTTTTTGCGTTTACAAAACGGTTTGGGATTCCTTCTTCAGCGCCGCCACTAGGCGGTCGGGATAATCGCTCATGATTCCATGAATGCCAGCTTCAATCAGCAGCCGCATATGCGCTGGCTGATTGATGGTCCAGCACACAACCTGCAAATCCTTCTTTCGCGCCTGTTCTAGCAGCGCGGGCGTGACCAAATCTCCACGCACCGCCAGCTGCCTCGCGCCAATCTCAACGGCCGTCTCAACCGGGTTCGCCAGATGACCGTCGTAGAGCAATCCGGTCATCACCGTGGGCTCGATCTTGTGCACATTCAGCACCAGCGAAGCATCAAAGGAAATGACCACCGCGCGCGGAATTTCTCCCGATTCGCGCAGAGCGGCAATCACCGCATGTTCCCCGCCCCAGGAGCCGCTGGGTTTCATTTCCAGGTAAAACACCACATCGTTTTTTTTGGAGAACTGCAGGATTTCTTCGAGCGTAGGAATGCGCTCGCCGGCAAATTCACTGCCGAACCAGGAGCCTGCGTCCAGTTGCCGCAGTTCCGCGAGCGTCAGGTCGTGCACCGTGCCACTCCCGTTGGTGGTGCGGTTCACCGTGTTGTCATGGACAGCCACGAAGTGCGCGTCGCGCGAGAGTTGCAAGTCGGTCTCAATAAATGTCGCGCCCATCGCCACCGCTTTGCGGAACGCGGCCATAGTGTTCTCCGGCGCGTGCCCCGAAGCTCCGCGATGTGCGATCACCAGCATTCCGATGGCGCTCCTGTTGCAGCTGCGGGCCGTTTGCAACACGGCTCTCGCGAAAAAGTTTCTATTTCAATCACCATGTTAGCATCCATTTCTTTCTTCCTTTCGTGCACCTGTTTGGCATTTATCCTGAATCTAACTCAGTAGGAACGGACCTAAGGTAGTTCGAGGGAGTTCGCCGAGGAGGAAGTTATGCAAAAGGAAATTCGGGCCCTGTTTGCCGCGCTCATGCTGACCGCTCTAGGCACAACCGTAACCAACGCGGCCGGATTGCCACAGGGAGACAAGCACCAGCGCAACGAAGAGAAATACCGGACGAAGCTCGCCAACGAAGTGCGCCACCAATTGGTGATGCTGCCGTGGTATTCGGTGTTCGACAATCTGGCGTTTCGCGTGGACGGCGATAGGGTAACGCTGATGGGTCAAGTAACCCGCCCGACGCTGAAGTCCGGTGCGGAAGGCGTGGTGAAGAACATTGAAGGCGTGGCCACGGTGAAGAATGAAATTGAGGTTCTTCCGCTGTCGCCCATGGATGACCAGCTGCGCCGCGCTGTTTTTCGCGCGGTTTATGGCGAAGCTGGCCTGAACCGGTACGCCGTTCAAGCGATCCCGGCAATTCACATTATCGTGAAAAACGGCAACGTCGCGCTGGAAGGCGTCGTGGACAGCGAAATGGACAGTAATCTCGCGAATTTGCGCGCCAACCAGGTTCCCAACGTTTTCTCCGTGAAGAACAATCTGGTCGTCGCCGGAAATTCGAAAAAGCGGGCCTAAAGGCCCTGCAAATCATGCCGCGCCAGCGGCCCCGCTTCTCTGCAACTGGCGTGAAATGCGCCGCGCAGTCTCTTTCACAGCTTCGACGAGTCGCGGCATGCTGGCTTCATCCACTTGGGTCAGCGTGCCGCTCGCCCCAAGCGCTGCCACTACGTTTCCCGCGACATCAAAAACCGGTGCGCCCAGACATCGCGCCCCCAAGCTATTTTCTTCATCGTCTACCGCGTAGCCCTCCTCTTTAACGCGCTCCAAATCCCCGAGCAACTTGGTCACGGTCGTGATCGTTCTTGGAGTCCGCTTCTTCAGCCCCTGCTGTTTCACAATTGCTTCGACTTCCTGTTTTGGCAGCCAGGCTAGCAGGCATTTTCCCACGCTCGTGGAATGCAAAAACATGCGCTGGCCCACCCAGGTATTCACCTTGAAAAATCCGGGGGCTTCCACTTTTTCTATGTAAACGGCTTCGCCCTGATCCAACACCGCAAGGTGCACCGTCATATGAATTTTTTCTTCCAGTGCGCGCATGAACGGAAGGGAGACATCCGCAATGTCAAGATTGGCCTGTGCGTCGCCGCCGAGGCTGAGAATTTTCAGGCCGAGGCGGTAGCGACCTGTTTCCGCGTCGCGCCGCAAGTAGCCGCGCCTCTCCAGTGTTCGCAGGATGTAGCTCGCAGAACTCTTCGGGATTCCAAGCTTGCGGCTGATTTCCGAGTTGGTCAGGCCATCGCGGCGGTGCGCCGCGGCTTCGAGAATATTAAGGGCGCGCTCAACGGCAGTGGCAAGACTGGCATCCGAGACGGGCATGGAAACTCCTGATATAGTTTCCGGAGTTCACAGTATAGAATATTTGTTCAGGATACTGAACAACATCTTGCATTGCGGCGTGTTTACACGATAGAAGCGGAGTGGAGGTTGAACAGATGTTCAGCCTATTGAACAACCGATTTCAGGCGGGAAAATATAGAGTAAGGATGCGCAAATTTCTCTACTCTTTGCCCCAATTTTTCCGCAGCCTTTGGCGCCGCTTTTCGAGGGCCTCCTATCTTATTGAGGCTGTGCGGCTTAGAAGCGGACATTTCGCCGCTCTTGGGCATCGAATTGCCTCCCTATATCCGCCAACCGGTCCTCATCCGAATTCGCAGTAGAAAGGACTGACGAGCATCATGGCCACCGCCACCATAAGGCTGAATCCAGCGCTTGCGCCACTTCCCTTCTCGAACCGGAGCGTGCCCATAAACTCCGCTCCTAGGGATTTTGACCCGGAGCGGGATCTGCCGGAGGGATTCCTGGATTTTCTGGCCCCGCTGCACGCGGCACTGACGCTGCGACAGAGGGCGTTACTTGCTCGGCGCGAGAACGCGCTCGCCGAGGCACATGCGGGAAAGGTCCCTTCCTATTTGCCGCCGTCCGTGGCGACGATGAGCTCCTGGCACATCGGGCTTCCCGCATGGTGCGCCGACCAGCGCAATCAGATGACCGGCCCCGCGGATGACGCCGAGCTCGTGGTGAAAATGCTTAATTCCGGCGCGCCGGGAGTGATGCTGGATCTGGAAGACTCAACGGCAAACAGTTGGGAACACAATTCGCTGGGCATCAAGAATATTTTGGAGGCCCTGGCAGGTCGGCTGACCTACTTCGATCGCAAGCGGAACAAAGCCACCGGAATCAATCCCAGCACTACGGTGGTCTTCACGCGGCCGCGCGGCTTGCACCTTCACCAGGCCGGCATTTTGGCAGGCGAACTGCTGCCTGCCTCGCTCTTCGACACGGCGATGGTCGCGTACCAAGTGGATTTCCACGCGCTGAAGCATCCGCTGTGCATTTACATTCCGAAATCGGAGTCGTCGGACGAGGCCCTATGGTGGCGAGACCTGTTTCAGACGATCGCGCGCATGAAGGGCCTGGCCAAAGACGCCATCAAATGCATGGCGCTGGTCGAGTCGCACCCGTTGGCTTTCCAGATGGAAGAGTTTGCATGGAATCTGCGGGATCATATTGTGGGCTTGAACTTAGGCCGTTGGGACTACATGGCCAGCCTGATCCACTTCAATCTGGAAAATCCCGAGTGGGTGCTGCCCGACCGCAACACCATTCCACACAACGTGGCGTTCTTCCAGAATTTGCGCAATCTGATGCCGGAGATTTGCCACAAGCACGGGATGCTGGCGATTGGGGGGATGACCGCGCTCTATCCGAGCCGTGAAGACGCGGAATTGAATGTGCGAGCATTGAAGGTGCTTGCCGAAGACAAAAAGAACGAAGCGAATTCGCTGATGGACGGCGCATGGACCGGGCACCCGGACCAGAACGAAATCGCAGTCAGCCAGTTCCCCATTCCGAATCAATTGCAGGCGCGACCGGTGAATGCCAACGCGCATCCGGATTTGCGCCCACTGCCGGCGGGAGTGGGTAAGCGCACATTGACCGGAACTCGTGCCGCCGTGCGAACCGTGATTCGCTATCGCAACGGCGTGCTGAATGGCAAAGGCGCGAGCCTGCTCGACGGCTACATGGAGGATCTTGCAACGGATCGCATTTACCGCTTGATGATTGCGCAGCGAACGCGGCATTCGCGGCAGGTCGAAGTGCTTGATGAAAACGGGGCCGCCGTACCGCACACGCCGGAATTAATCACGCGGCTCTTCGACGAAGAGCTCGACCGGCTGCTTCGAGAAGCGAAGATTGACGATCCACAAGTGGCAGCGTCGCTGCACGAAGCGCGCCGAATCAGCGAAGAGATGATTCGGCGAGAAGAATTCGATCCAAGGTAGTTTTTGGAGTTCGTCGGGAATTCATTTGGGTTCCGCAGGATGTCGGGCCGTCTGAGGAGATTCAAAAGCAGGGAGCAGAACAATGGCAGCAAATGGCAAAACGAACGGGATCAATGGCAAAGCCAATGGGACAAACGGAAACGGGAAAGCCCACCCTCCAATAAATCATTGGCGCAGCGATCCACGCTGGACCGGAATCACGCGCCCGTATGCATACTCGGATGTACTGCGGCTGCGCGGCTCGATTCAGATTGAGTACACGCTGGCCCGCCTGGGCGCGGAGCGTCTGTGGAACCTGATGCAGACCGAGCCGTACGTTCCCGCGCTGGGTGCGATCACCGGAAATCAGGCGATTGAAATGGTACAGGCTGGGTTGAAGGCGATCTACGGCAGCGGCTGGCAAGTGGCAGCGGACAACAACACGGCGGGAGACGTTTATCCCGACCAGTCGCTTTATCCCTGCAATTCCGCGCCAGACCTGGTGAAGCGTATCAATCGCGCTCTCATGCGCGCCGACCAGATTGAATCGGCCGAAGGCAAGAAATCCGGAACGTACTGGTTCGCTCCGATCGTGGCGGACGCGGAAGCCGGCTTCGGCGGCTCGCTCAACGCGTACGAATTGATGAAAGCGATGATCGAAGCTGGCGCAGCGGCTGTCCACTTCGAAGACCAGCTCTCTTCTGCAAAAAAGTGCGGCCACTTGGGCGGCAAGGTTGTGGTGCCCACGCGTGAATTCGTCGAAAAACTCATCGCGGCGCGTCTTGCGGCGGACGTTTGCGGTGTGCCGACAATTCTCATCGCGCGCACGGATGCGAATTCCGCAGGGCTCCTGCTTTCCGACGCTGACGCGCGCGACCGTGAATTTATTTATGGCGAGCGCACACCGGAAGGCTTCTACCAATTCCGCGGCGGGATTGATGCGGCGATTGCGCGCGGCTTGGCTTATGCGCCTTATGCCGACATGATTTGGTGCGAAACCTCGACGCCGGACCTCGCCGAAGCGAAAAAATTCGCCGACGCCATTCACGCGAAGTTCCCCGGCAAGCTGCTGGCGTACAACTGCTCGCCGTCGTTCAACTGGAAGAAGAAGCTCGACGACGTGACCATCGCGAATTTCCAGCAAGAACTGGGCAAGATGGGCTACGGGTTCCAATTCGTGACGCTAGCGGGGTTCCACGCGCTGAACATGTCCATGTTCCACCTCGCGCGCGGTTACGCGCGGGCGGGTATGACGGCGTATTCCAAGCTCCAGCAGGAAGAGTTCGCTGCGCAGGAACTCGGTTATCGCGCCGTGACACATCAGAAATTTGTCGGCACGGGCTACTTCGACGAGATCGCGCAAGTCGTTTCCAGCGGCCACTCTTCCACTACGGCCCTGGCCGGCTCAACCGAAGCGGAGCAATTTCGTGGCGAAGTGCCGCCGGGTCCGGCAAACGGGCACGCGACCGAAACCCAGGCGTGAAAACGCCAGCCTTCACCAAGACTTTCCTTGCACCAGGTGCGTCGCATGCACTACAATGTAGTGCATGAAGACGCATGTCTATAGTTGGCGCTTGAGTGCGGAGTTGAAAAGCGAGTTGGAACGGGCGGCGCGCTTGCGCCGTAAGCCGCTCTCTGCCGTTCTAGAGCAGGCGGCGAGGGACTGGCTCGCGCAGAACTCGGCGGAACTAGCGGACGACGAGGAAACTCAGCGGCAACTCCACGCCGCCGCCGAACGGTGCTTTGGCACCATTACCGGGCTCGGGCCGTATCACGCGGAGCGCGTACGCGAAACGGTACGCAAGCGACTACAAGAAAGATATGGCCGCAAGCGCGCTCATTGACACGGGCGCGATCCTAGCGATGCTGGATTCGCGCGATCCATGGCACGACCTATGCAAAACCGTATTCCGCCAGTTGCGAATGCCATTGCTTACCTCAGAAGCAGTGCTCACCGAAGTGTTCTATTTTGCAGGTGTACACCGAGGGGCCATGGAGGCAGCATGGAAATTCGTGAGGTCTGGAGCCATTGTCGTTAGCTCGATTCCAGATGCGGAGTTAAATCAATTGCGTTCGTTGATGTTGAAATATTGGGACCGGCCAATGGATTTCGCCGACGCGACGCTGGTTCATCTGGCAAATAGGGAATCGCTGAGCGCCATTCTGACAATTGACCACGCCGATTTTGCAACTTATCGCCTTGCGGGAAAGAAACGGTTCCACGTTTTGCCGGTTGAGCGGCCGTAACCGAGGCGCGAGGAGGATCTGGCGCCTCGGGATGAATCGCCACTTCTGTGGTGCTCTCTATGCGATTGGGAACATTGTGCCGTCGGCGAGGAAGCCGTCGCGGTGCGAATTCGCTAACGTGTCTGGAAGCGCGTAACTGACGCCGGTGGAATTCTTCATGACCGCCGCAAATGCAGTCTGGAACGCGTCCATATCCGCCTGCGTGCCAACGGTGATGCGCAGGTGCGTCGGCCAAGCGGGCCAGATACGGCCGATAAACACCTTTTTAGCCGCCATCGCGTCAATCACCTGCTTCGCAGGACGCTTGGCGTCCAGCATGAAAAAGTTAGCCTCTGACGGCGTGTAGGTATACCCCTGGCTGCTGAGCCAATCGAACGTTTTCTGGCGAATCGTGGTATTGATCTGCTTGCGCTCGGGAACTAAATGCTCGTGCCTGAGGCTCGCTGACGCGGCGACCAGCGCAGTGATGGGCATGGCGCTTCCGCCACCCTGGGGAATCAGTTTCTCGAGCAAGTCGGGACGAGCGATGGCCGCACCGCAGCGGATGCCGGCCATTCCGTAAATCTTCGAGAAGGTTCGCAGAACGACAATGTCCTGGCCGGCTTTGACCAGATCGATCGCCGTGGCGTTCAAATCCGCAAAATGGATGTAGGCTTCATCCACAAGCACGATCGAGCCCTTTGGTTTCTTGGCCAGCAATTCTTCGATGGCCAAATGCGCCGTGGGCGTGCCTGTGGGATTATTCGGCGTGCAAACGTAAAAAAGGCCGGCGTCGGGCGCGGCAGCAATCATGGCGGGAATGTCGTGTGCGTAGGTTTTTGTTAACGGAACCTTGACCACGCGCGCCCCCGAGAGTTGCGAGGAATGCATTCCGGATTCGTAACCAGGGTCGGCAGTGACGTAGCTGCGGGTGGGAGAGGTAAACGCCATCACCAAAAAATGCAGCGGCTCGCTGGAGCCCGGGAAAATCGCAGTGTATTCCGGCTTTACACCGACCGACTCAGCGAACAACTTCGTCAGTTCGTCCTTTAGCCACCAGCAATAGCGGCCACCTTCGGGGATGATGTCGGCGAGGGCCTTCCTGGCCAAGTCGCATGGACCCAGAGGATTTTCGTTGGCGTTGATGACCACGGCCCCCGGGGGAAAATGTTGCATGTCGCGGTCGACTGCCGCGGCGGCGAGCATCGGCTCATTCACGATGCGAAAAGCGGAAGCGGCGGCAGCGGCGACGGAGAATTTCAAGAACGTCCTGCGGGAATCGTTGCGAAGCGTCTGGTTCGGGCTCATGCGAACCTCCTGAACAGAAATCCGACCGGGGCTCTGGCTGTAGGCAACCACTATAGCACTGAAACGGCCTATGCAGGAGAGGGTGGCCGAAGCCATTGCAACTTTGCCGATGACACCGGACGTGCCGGGATGCAGCCGGGATACATTAGGATGAGTTTGGCGCCACATATCGGATAGATTTGACAACTCCGTCTGACCTAGACTTTGAGTTTGACGCGATTTTCCTTGATGACCATCGAAGGCCTTTATGCCGAAAGCCGTTCAAGAAACACCACGAGCGCAATCGATCGTTAGCCGCATTGACGCTCTAGACTGGAAAGCCACAGCCGATTCCCTTTCCCAGCGCGGCTATGCCGTGACAGCGCAAATCCTCTTGCCCGAAGAGTGCGTGTCGCTGGTCGCAATGTACGCCGACGAGGCGCGTTTCCGCAGCCGCATTGTTATGGAGCGCTACCGCTTTGGCGTGGGCGATTACAAATACTTTGGCAATCCGCTTCCTGAAATTATCGCTTCGCTGCGAACCGCCGCTTACCCGCATCTCGCCAGTGTGGCGAATGAGTGGGCGGAAAACCTCGGTGAAAAAAGTCCGCGCTTTCCTGCGGAACATGCAGCCTTCCTGAAGACCTGCCACAAAGCCGGCCAAACCAAGCCCACGCCCCTGCTTCTTCACTACGAAGTCGGCGGATACAACTGCCTGCACCAGGACATTTACGGCGAAGTCGCCTTCCCGCTCCAGATGGTTTTTCTTCTGGGCCAACAGGACTGCGATTGGGAGGGCGGAGAGTTTTTGTTAGTCGAGCGGCAGCCTCGCGCGCAGTCCAAGGCCGAGGTGGTTCACGCCAACCAAGGCCAGGCCATCATCTTCACCACGCGGCACCGCCCCGTACGCGGCACTCGCGGGTATTATCGCGTGAACATGAAGCATGGCGTAAGCCGCATCCACCGTGGCACGCGCTACACGCTCGGCATCATCTTCCACGATGCAAAATGACGCTGCATCGAGCGGCCCCTATTCGTGCCCGCCTGCAAGCTCACGCACAATGGCTCCAACAAAATTCTTCGCGTCGCCGAAAAGCATCAGCGTTTTGTCCATGTAGTACAGAGGATTCTCAATTCCCGCGAATCCCGCACCCATGCTGCGCTTAATCACCATCACCGTGCGCGCTTTGTCCACGTCAAGGATCGGCATTCCAAAAATGGGGCTGGAGCTGTCCGTGCGCGCCGCGGGATTGGTCACGTCGTTTGCACCAATAATCAGCGCAACGTCAGTCTGCGCAAATTCCCCGTTGATTTCGTCCATGTCCAGGAGCTTGTCGTAAGGAATGTCCGCCTCCGCCAGCAGCACGTTCATGTGGCCGGGCATGCGCCCCGCAACCGGATGGATGCCAAATTTCACGTCAATCCCGCGCTTGGTGAGTCCATCGAAAAGTTCGCGCACTTTGTGCTGCGCCTGCGCCACAGCCATTCCGTAGCCGGGAACGATGACCACTTTGCTGGCCGCGGCGAGAATGCCAGCAGCCTCTTCGGGAGAGGCGCTGCGAACCGTGCGCTCTTCGGTAACCTTGCCGGCCGAGACCTGCACTTGGCCGAAAGCCCCGAAGAGCACATTCGTGAAGGATCGGTTCATGGCTTTGCACATGATCACCGAAAGAATGAAACCGGAAGCGCCATCGAGCGCGCCGGCAACGACGAGGACTTTGCTATTGAGCACGAAGCCTAAGAGCGCAGCGGAGAAACCAGCGTAGGAGTTCAAGAGCGAAATAACCGTGGGCATATCCGCTCCGCCGATAGGAGTGACCAGCATCACCCCGAAAAGCAGCGCCACCACCACCATGGCCGCGAAAAGATGCGTGTATTCCGGATGGGCCATGAGCATGAGCATGATTACAATCGCAGCGCCGAGCGTGGAAAGGCTGACGACGTTTTGGCCTTTATACGTGATGGGACGCTGCGGAAGAATTTCCTGGAGTTTCCCCGCGGCGATCAAGCTGCCCGTGAAGGTGAGAGAGCCAATGATGACTTCCAGGCCGATTTCCAGCATCTCGAACTTCGTGAGATGCGGAGTACCTACATAATATTCGCCGATGCCGATGAGCGCCGCGGAAAGGGCGCCAAATGCGTGGCTCACCGCCGTTCGTTGCGGAACGGCGGTCATCTTCACCATCCCCAGCGGTACGCCGATGGCCGCCCCGATGATCAAGGTGATGATGATCCATTTGTAGTGCGTGACTTGCGGATCGAAAAGCGTGGCGATGACGGCCACACCGGAAGCGATTTCACCGATAAGAACGCCACGCATGGCGGACACCGGGGAACTGAGCCATTTAAGCGCCAGGATGAACCCGATGACCGCGGCGATGTACGACAAATCAATGAGCTGTTGCGTGGCGAGCGCGGTCATGACTTTTTCGCTTTGCCCGCGCGGAACATGTGCAGCATGCGGTCGGTGATCAGGAAGCCGCCGACCATGTTGCTGAAGGACGCCGCCACCGCGATCAATCCGAGCAAAGTGGAAAGCTTCGTTTCATGCCGGCCCGCGATGATGATCGCCGCGACTACGACGATGGCGTCGAGAGCGTTGGTCAAGGACATCAGCGGAGTGTGCAGCAGCGGAGACACTCGCTTGATCAATTCGAGTCCCAAAAATGCCGCGAGGATGAACACGAAAAGACTTGAGATGAAATCGGCAGGCATCCCTTCCTCCTTACACTTTGGCCGCTAATGCCGGAAGCGAAAAGAATTCCCTCACACGCGCGTTGACCACTTCTCCATCCTTGGTGAGCAGCGTCTCGCGCACAATCTCGTCGTCAAGGTTCAGTTGCAGCTTGCCGTCTTTGACCAGATGCTGGAGAAATGCGGTCAGGTTTCGCGCGTACATCTGGCTGGCGTGATACGGCATGCCGGTCGCCAGGTTGAAATAGCCGATGATGGTTACGCCATGTTCAATCGTGACTTCGCCCGGCTTCGTGAGTTCGCAGTTCCCGCCGCGCTCGCTGGCGAGGTCCACGATCACCGAACCTGGCGCCATACTCGCGACCATTTCTTTGGTGACCAGAACCGGCGGCTTCTTTCCGGGAATAACCGCGGCGGTGATGACCACGTCGCTATCCGCAACCGCCTTCCCAAGAAGCTCGCGTTGCCGCTGATAAAACGTTTCGTCCTGCGCCCGCGCATAACCCCGCGAGTCCTGCGCGTCTTTTGCTTCAATCGGAAGTTCCACAAACCGCCCGCCGAGGCTTTGCACCTGCTCCTTGGCCGCAGGCCGTAAATCGTATGCCGAAGCAACGGCGCCGAGCCGCCGAGCCGTAGAAATGGCCTGTAAGCCGGCAACTCCCGCTCCGATGATGAACACGCGCGCCGGCGTAATAGTTCCCGCGGCCGTCGTCAGCATCGGAAAAATGCGTGGCAACTTGTCGGCGGCCAGGACCACTGACTTGTAACCGCAAACGGTGGCCATCGATGAAAGCGCGTCCATGCTCTGCGCTCGTGTCGTCCGCGGCATCAACTCCACCGAAAACGAAGTCATGCCCTTGGTAGCAATCTCCTGAATGGTCTCAATCGATCCAAACGGCCTCAGAAATCCAATCAGCACCTGCCCCACCCGGTACAAAGGAACATCCGCTTTCCCGGTTTTGTCATTCGAGCCATAGCACAATACCTGCACGACAATATCGGCGGTGCGAAACACTTCCGCGCGGCTCGCCACAATCTTTGCGCCTCTCGCAAGGTACTCTGCATCCGGATAGCCTGCGCCCGCGCCGGCGCCTGCTTCCACCAAAACTTCAAACTCTGCCTTTGTGAGATTCGGTACCACTGCAGGCACTAACGCCACGCGGCGCTCTCCAGGGAAGCTTTCTCGCGGAACGCCCACAATCATGAAGTTTCCTCCAAGACCAATGCCCTCAACTTATTGGAATTGCACACTGTCGACGAGACGCACCCAGGCGCGCTCAATAGAGGTCTACCCCACTCGACCAACTATCTGAAAGCATACACTCTTCGCGCCCATTCGGTAAGGCCCACAAAAACTGTTTTCGCCGAAATTCGTCTCTTGAATAACAAAAGCTAACAAAAATTCTAGACTCTTTAGCCACTTGCGTCCTCATTTCTGTGGACTTCCCAAATTCTCCTCCGTGACACGCGTCACCATTCTTTGTGACTTCTCGCGAAACTCGCGATTCCCCCTCCCCGAGTTATACTTGCGTATGCGTTTCCGTCATCGACTTTCCTCGTTCGTCGCCACGATTTTTGCGGGGCTTTTGCTCGCAGCCTCGCTCCTTGCCCAGGACGGCAGTTTCGAGCGGGAAACTGCCGCGTGGCGCACGCAACACACGTCAGATTTGCTTAAACCCGATGGCTGGCTTTCCCTTGTCGGGCTCGAGTGGCTGCAACCGGGTGACAATTCCGTAGGCTCTGCTCTCGAAAACAAGATCCATCTCAGCAAAGGCCCCGCGCGTCTCGCCGTCCTGCATCTCGAAGGTGACGACGTTACGTTGAATCCTCCTGCCGGTGGATTCCCCCCGGACTTTCTCGTATCCGGCGCGCCCGCAAGGCCGCAATCCCTTCGCGCGGAAGGCAACAAAGACAGATTTGCTCCACGCATGACCATCGGCGATCTCAGCCTCTACGTGATCCGCCGCGAATCCCGCTTCGCTCTGCGCATCAAAGACGCCCACTCACCCTCCATCACGGGATTTCACGGACTCAAATGGTATCCGCCGGATGAAGCTTATCGCGTCACCACCAAGTGGATTCCCTACACTCCGTATAAGACCATTACACTCGCCACTCTCGTCGGCACCAGTTACGATCAGCCGGTCCCCGGCGTCGCGGAGTTCACGCTCGCCGGAAAAACCTGGCGACTTGAACCCGTCCTCGAGGACCCCGCGGTCGCCAAACTTTTCTTCATTCTTCGCGACACCACCAGCACCACCACGACCTACGGCGCCTGCCGTTTCCTCTACACGGGTTTCCCCTCGAATGGCCTGGACAAACCCGGCGAGTTAATTCTGGATTTCAACCGTTTGGAAAATCCTCCCTGCGCCTATACTCCTTACTCCACCTGCCCGCTTCCGCCGCCCGGTAACCGCCTCCCCATTCCTTTACCCGTTGGCGAACAGCGCTATCACAACTGACGGTCTGTTCTGCCTTCTGCCCTGTGCTTCCTGATCTCCGTTCTCAGACCTCTGTTCTCCCCTACTTCCACTTGCTTTGAAAATGGCCGCGCCTGGCGGAAAATAGTGCTTGTAGGCAAACATGGACTCCACGAACCCCAAATTGGAGGGCTCCAATCACGACTCCCCCGCCCGCGAAAAGCTCATTGCCCTCCGCCTTGCGCTTCTTCGCGTCCACAAGACCCTTCTCGAGATGGAGCGCCGCTCCTACGAGCGCGAGCACGGCCACGTCAACGCCGGAGAATTGTTCCGCCTCGTCGTCGACCACTCGCAATTCGCCTGGCTGCACAATATTTCTGAGTTCGTCGTGCGCATTGATGAATCTCTCGCCGCCAAAGAGCCCATCACTCCGGAGTACACCAAAGTGGCGTTTTCCCTGGCGCGAAAAATGTTTGTCCCCACGGAATCCGGTGACCATTTTCAGAAAAAATATTTCGACGCCATCCAGAATGACCCCGCCGTCGTCATCGAGCACGCGGAGCTCGCCAAACTCTTCAACAACGAACCGCCTGACTCCTCTGCTGCCTGAAGCTGCCGCAAATTCCTGATAGAATTCGTCATTCCGCCCGGAGCGCAATCGTGGAGTTAAACCTGGACGCCGTCGCTGTCACTCACAATGAAGGGGCTCACCGCTTCGAAGCCGCCGTGGACGGCCTTCGTTCTCTGCTAGCCTATCGCCTCTTTCCGGACCGCATCGTGCTCCACCATACGGAAGTGCCCCCTCCGATCGAAGGCCACGGAATAGCCGCAAAGCTCACGCGCGCAGCGCTCGATTTTGCCCGCGCCCATCATCTGCGCGTGGTTCCCGTGTGTCCTTACGTTTCCCGCTTCCTGCACCGCCACCGCGAATATCACGATTTGCTTTCCTCTGATGATCTTCAGAAAATTTTGTCCCGCTGAGATGATTCGCGAATGCCCTCCCCAATGACCGCCCCCGCCCTCAAGGAACCGCAAAAAATCTCCATCCGCCGCATTCGCCGCTCCCAGCTTCCCGCGGACACCATCCAGCTTTCTCGTTTCCTCATCGGCAAAGTCGTGGTGCACGAACTTCCCGCCGGTCGCGTCAGCGGCCGCATCGTTGAGACCGAAGCGTATCCTCCGGGCGATCCCGCCGGGCATCATTTCCGCGGGCCCACGCCGCGCATCAAATCCATGTATCTCGCTCCCGGCCACGTCTATGTTTTCTTCAACTATGGCGCGCATTTCATGCTCAACGTCGTCAGCGAGCCGCCCGAAACCGCTGCGGCCATCTTGATTCGCGCTCTCGAGCCGCTCGAAGGCATCGAAATCATGCAGCGCCATCGCAAAAGCGCCGAACTCCTCGATCTCACGCGCGGGCCGGGCCGCCTCGCGCAAGCGCTGCAAATCGATCGCCGCCATGACGGCGTGGATCTCTGCGAAAACGAAACACTCTGGCTCGGCGAAATCAACCGTCCCGTCAGCCCTATTGGCAAAAGCGTGCGCATCGGCATCACCCGCGCCGCCGGCAAACTTCTGCGCTTCTTCGAGCGCGGCAATCCCTACGTCAGCGGCCCCAAGCGGCTCCTTCATCCGTCGTCAAAACCTCGTAAGACCCGGGGGCGCTCTGCGCCATCTTCAAAAAAGTCCACCCGTTAGGATGGTTCTTTACTGTTAGGTTTTGTCTGACACGAATGCTCGCAATGCCAACAGTTTCGTGCCAGAATAAATCCGGCGAGCGCCTTGGCCCCGGCGCCTCCAAATTCTAAGTCTCGGCGACCAGCCCGTCCAAGACGCCATCGCGCTCTCTTGAAGTTCGACCGGCCGGAATGCGCGTGTCCGCATTTACCGGTGGCGAGCACTCTCCTGCTTGAGGTGTGACATGAGTTTTTCGTGGAAACAATACGAAGGCCAGGTCGTCAACAGCGCGTTTCCCCTCCAACGCTATCTTGGCGGCTCCAGCGAATCCGCCGTTTTCCTCACGCAACTTGCTGGCCCGCAATCTTCCAAAGCGGTGATTAAGCTGGTTCCAGAAGGAGTATCCGCCGATCTGCAACTCTCGCTTTGGCGCCGTGCTTCCAAGCTCACACATCCGAATCTGCTCCAGTTGTTCCAGGGCGGCCGCTGCCGCCTCGCGGACATGGACCTTCTTTACGTCGTCATGGAATACGCCGAAGAGGACCTTTCGCAAATTCTTCCGCAGCGCGCCCTCACTCCCGCTGAAGCCCGCGACATGCTCGGCCCCGTGCTCGACGCCCTAAGAGACTTGCACGCGCAGGGCCTCGTCCACTCGCGCCTGAAGCCTTCCAACATTCTGGCCACCAGCGATCAAGTCAAGCTTTCCACCGACCGGCTCTTCCCCGCCGGTGAGTCTCGCAAATCCACCGCGAAACGCGCCGCCTGCGACGCGCCGGAAGCCGCCTCGGGACCCGCCAATGGCGCGCTCACTCCCGCCAGCGACGTGTGGTCGCTCGGCATCTTGCTCATCGAAGTACTCACGCAACGCGCTCCCGATTCACAAGCACGCGCGCCGCTCCAGTTTGCGGCCGAGTCTCTGGCACAGCCCTTTCGCGACATCGCGCGTCACGCCCTCGAACCCGATCCTGGTCTTCGCTGGACCATCGCCAATATCGAAGCCAGTCTCAACCCCCGCGCCGCTGCCGCTGTTCAGGGCGCCTCGCCCGCGTCTATGCCGCTCTCGACGTCTCGCCCTGTGTCGGCTGCAAATCTGCAAGCTCCGCGGCCCGCGCCAATCGCCCCGCCGCAGGCGCCACCGATAATTTCGCCGCCCATCATTTCACCATCTGCCGCATCGCCCGCTCCGTCACCCACTCCATCAATGATTCCGCCAATCGGGAGAGGCCCGCTGCCGCCAATGGCACAAGCTTCCAGGCCGGCGCCTCTAGTGCCGCC
Source organism: Acidobacteriota bacterium (assembly GCA_003224105.1). Lineage (GTDB taxonomy): Bacteria > Acidobacteriota > Terriglobia > Acidiferrales > UBA7541 > Acidiferrum. The sequence continues at coordinate 25,137 of QHYL01000420.1, forward strand.
AATTCCTCCGCCGCTGGCCGCCAAAGCTCCGGGCAAACCACTCTCGGCCTTCCCCTTGCCGCCCATCGCAGCGGTGAGCGCGCAGAAGCACGCTCCCAGGCGCGCCCCGAAACAATCCATTGTCTTGCCAAGCTACGTCATTCCCATTGCAGTTGGCCTTGTAGTCGTCGCCTCCATCATCGCGTTGCCCAAGATCCTCGGCCGCCGCGTCGAATCTTCCGCAGCTCCATCCACCAGCGCCGCCGCTCGCGTTGCCCCGCCATCTGACGATCAACCCTCTGACGTGGAAACCTCCCGCGCTGCAAGACCGAACGCCTCTTCCTCCAGCCGCGACTCGGCCCGCGACTCGTCTCGCCAAGCAGCAAAGTCCGCCGCCCCTATAAAATCCTCCGCAAAGGAGATTTCCTCCGCGCCGGCCACCTCGCCTTCTCCCGCCGCCCTTCGCACGGAGACGAAATCTTCACCTGACGCGCCAAAAAGCTCCGCAACCAATCCCGTCTCCAGTTCCCGCAGCGCTTCAGGTCATGGCGAAGTGCTCGACCAAATCCTGCCCGACGTCCCCGACAAAGCCCTCGCCACGATTACCGGCAAAGTGCGCGTCAGCATCCTGGCCCACGTCAACGCTTCCGGCAACGTCTCCGAAGCCGATTTCACCGATCCCGGCCCGAGCAAGTATTTCGCCGACGTCGCTCTGAAAGCCGTGCGCCGCTGGGAATTCAATTCGCCTGAAGTATTGGGCCGCAGCGCCCCCAGCGAATGGCAAATCCGCTTCGAGTTCTCCCCTTCCGGCGTCCAAGCCTTCCCCAAACAAGTTTCCCCGTAGTTTGGCCTTTCCCGGGAACGCCAACTCCTCTCCATCCCGCGGTTTAAGCGGGATGAATCTCCCGATTGGCGCTCTCTCGCTTTTTTGTAGGGCACGATATATCGTGCCCATTTTGTAGCGCTGGCTTCCAGCCGGCGTCTTTCTCCCTGGGTAGCTGCAGGTTCACCCCGCCGTCTTCCACCTCACGCCAGCCCCGCACCCGGTCATCCCGAACCCGGTCGCGTCGTTTGCGACGGGGTGAGGGATCTGCTTCTTCCTTTCCTCCTCCCCAGCCTTTCCCGGCATAAGGTGTCCTTTCTGCGCCTGAATTCAGGTATTCCCCCGATTGCTTCTTTAAAGTCCTCTCTGTAAGTATCCCGCCTACGACATCGGTCTTC
>QHYL01000469.1 GCA_003224105.1 Acidobacteriota bacterium
CGCGCCGCCATCGCCGCGCGCCGCGCCGCCGAACATTATCATGGCGTGATTCTCGCCGAACGCATTCAGGACAATGCCGAGAACTTCACGCGTTTTGTTCTTCTCGTGCCGGAAAATGAAGCGGCTTCGTGGCTCACCCGCGAAGCCCGCAAAACTTCTCTTGCCATGCGACTCGCGCATCGTCCCGGTGCGCTGCTCGCTTCTCTCGAACCCTTTGCCAAACACGGCGTGAACCTGCTCAAGATCGAAAGCCGCCCGATTCACGGCCGTCCCTGGGAGTATCAATTTTTTATTGATGTGGAAGCCGAAGAAGCGGCCAACCTGGACCATGCTTTGGCCGAGGTCCGCAAGGCCACCAGCGAACTCCGAGTCCTCGGCCGCTACAAAGCCGCCTCGCGTTAGGGAACTCTAAAAGCAAAAGAGGCCGGCGCGCTGCCGGCCTCTTTGTCCTCCTACTCTCTGAACTTTGTTGCGTTTCAATCCTTCTTAGCAGTAGCTGCACTCGGCGTCGCCCATGCCGCCGCCGGTGATGTCGTCGCGCATTCGCCGCAAGCGCCGCCCCAGGCGCTCGGCAAGCTGATGCCGCGCGCGCCACAACCGCGCCTTCAACGTATTCTCGGTGACGCCCAGTTTCTTCGCGGCTTCGCCCGTCGAATAGCCCTGCACCTCCCGCAGCACGAACGCCGTCCGCAAGAGCGGCGAAAGCTGATCGAGATTTTCGCTGAGCATCTCGCGGATTTCCGTGTTCGCGAAAACCTGCTCCGGAGTCAATCCGTCGTCCGCAAACCGCTCCGTGGCCGGCAATTCATCTTCACGCGGCGGTTCGTCCAGGGAAATGGCCGGGCGCGCCTTCGCACTCCGCCGCCGCATAAGCGCCGCGTTGATCACGATCCGCGTCAGCCAGGTCGAGAACTGCGAGCGGCCTTCAAAGCGTTTCAAGTTGCGATACGCCGAAAGCAGCCCGTCCTGCAAAGCGTCTTCCGCGTCCTCGGTGTTGCCAAGCACGCGCAACGCCGTCTGGAACAGCGGCCGGTGGTAGCGGCGGAAGAGCGTTTCCACCGCTTCATGATCGCCGCGCTGTCCTGCGCGAATCAGCTTCTCCTCACTTCCTTGTATGCCCATTGCAGCTTGTGTCGCCATTGTCATCCCCCCAAGTTGTCACAAACTCGATCCGTGAAATCAGTTTGACGTTTCACAGGGAAAAAACTCTTTCTCAGTGCACCGGCACTCCGCCTCCGCCTATCTTCGGCTTCTTCATCAGAATCAGAATCGGGATCACTGCGAAAAACACCAGGCCCAGCATCTTGAAATCGTCAAGAAAGGCCAGCATTGCCGCTTGCCGTTCAATCGTTCCGTAGATCATGGCGTGCGCCTGCGCGGTCGCATGCGCGGCCGTCGAGCCCGCTGAAACCAGCCGCAACTGAATGCCATTCAGCGCGTTGTGGTATGCCGCGCTTAATTCGTTAGCGCGCTCCGTCAGCCGTGCCATATGAAGTTGCGCGCGCCGGTCCAGCATGGTGGTCACCGTTGCAATTCCCACGCTGGCGCCGATGTTCCGCGCCAGGTTGATGATCCCCGTGCCCATATTGGTCTTTTCCTTGGGCACGTACGCGAAAGCCGCCACGTTAATCGGAATGAACAAAAACGCCAGCCCGAAACCCTGCAGCATGCGCGCCCACGCCGCGTGCCGGAAATCCAACTGAAGGTCCCAGCCGGCCATCACGAACAGCGACAAAGAGCAGACCACGCAGCCAAACGCGATCAGCAACCGCGTATCTACCTTCGACACCAGGATTCCCACCACCGGCATCATCAGCATGATCACCAGCCCGCCGGGCGACAGCACCAGGCCCGCCAGTTGCGCCGTGTAGCCCATTAATTGCTGCAGAAGTTGCGGGATTAGCACCGTCGTCGCGTACAGCACGAAGCCGAGGAAAAACATGGTTAGCGTGGCGATCGCAAAGTTGCGATCCTTCAGCATCCTCAAATCCACCACCGGTTCTTTCTCGCGCCACTCCCAGATTATCCCCGCAATAATCCCCATCAACATCAACGCGAAGAACCCGATAATGAAGTTCGACGCAAACCAGTCGTCGCGCTGCCCTTTATCCAGGATGATTTGCATGCTGCCCAGCCCCAGGCTGATCAAGCCGATGCCGATGTAGTCGATCCGGAATCCCGCTTTCAGATTCGCTTTCTTCATGTACGGCGGATCGTGGACCAAGAAGCTGGTCAGCAGCAGCGAAAGAATCCCCACGGGCACGTTGATGTAAAACACCCATCTCCAGGTGAAATTGTCGGTGATCCACCCGCCTAGCCACGGGCCAATCGTAGGCGCCACCACAACCGCTACACCGTACACCGCAAACGCCATGCCGCGCTTTTCCAGCGGGAACGTGTCCGTCAAAATCGCCTGCTCGCTCGGCTGCAATCCGCCGCCGCCGGCGCCTTGCAGAATCCGGAAAAGCACTAGGACTCCCAGGCTCGGCGCTAGTCCGCACAAAAACGAGCTGACCGTGAACAGCGCCACGCACAACATGTAAAACTTCTTTCGTCCGAGCACTCCCGAAAACCAGCCAGAAAGCGGCAAGATGATGGCGTTGGAAACCAGGTACGAGGTCAGCACCCACGTCGATTCGTCCGCTCCCACCGACAGATTGCCTGCGATATGCGGCAGCGCCACGTTCGCGATCGAGGTATCCAAAACCTCCATGAACGTCGCCAGAGTCACCGTCAGCGCGATCACCCAGGGGTTGATCGTCCCATCCGGCATCCTCAGCTTGGCTAGAATTCTGTTTTTCATGGCCCTGGCGTTCCCGGCCCTGCTTCCCACGCTCACTGTGTTTCTACGTACAACCGGCTTGCTCCCTTTCTTTATTCCCGCTTAGTTCGTAAGCACCGTCGCGTCCACGTTCATTCCGGGCCGCAGCACGGCCTTCTCCGAAGGAATCGGGTCCAGCACAATCTTTACGGGAATGCGCTGCACCACCTTCACGTAATTCCCCGTGGCATTTTCCGGTGGCAGCAAGCTCAGCACGGATCCCGTTGCGCCTGCAATCGAGTCCACGTGGCCGCTGAACGTCTTGCCGTAGGTGTCCACTTTTACTTCCGCCTTTTGCCCCGGCTTCATGTCCTTCAACTGCGTTTCGCGGAAATTCGCCGTCACCCACACGTTCTGCAGTGGAACTACAACCAACAAGCCCTGCCCCGCTTGCACAATCTGCCCGGGCTCCACCTGCTTGTGCGTCGCCACGCCATCCACGGGCGCGGTGATTTCCGTGTAGCTCAAATTGAGTTGCGCCGCTTCGAGCGCCGCACGCGCCTGCTCCACCTTTGCGATTTTTGCCTGGGCATCCGCCGCTTTCATGCTCACCTGCTTCACGTTGGCATGCGCCGAAGCCACTTCCGCATTTGCTTGCTCCACGCGCGCCTTAGCTGCTTCCAATTGCGCCTTCGCCACGTCCACGCTGCGATGCGCCTGCGAGAGCTTTTCCTGGTCCGCCTTTAACGCGCTCGCCGTCGCGTCCGCGTTGGCCTTCGCGGCGTCGTATTGTTGCTTCGAGATTTCTCCCTTTTCCATCAGGGGTAAGTAGCGCGCCAGATCCGCTTTCGCTAATTCCGCGTTCGCCAGGCTCTTCTCCACGTTCGCCTCAGCCCATGCCAGGTCTGCCGTTTGCGCCTGCTCGTAGGTTGTCTTTGCCCGTTCCAAGTCCGCCTTCGCTTCCAACAGTTGCGCGTCTGCGCTGCTCGTCCCGCTCAATACGTTCTCCCGCGTTCTCGGCACGTCTACTCCCGCGGACTTCGCTTCGCTCTCCGCGAGCAGCAACGCGGCCTTTGCCTGGTCCACTGCCGCCTGGTAATCGCGCGGATCGATCTTCACCAACACTTGCCCCGCTTTCACCGCTTGGTTATCGTCAACAAGCACTTGCTCGACGCGCCCATAAACTTTCGAAGCCATAGGAGTGATATGCCCGTCCACCTGCGCGTCATCGGTCGTTTCCCGGTTGTGGTAGTAAAAGAACAATCCGGTTAACGCGGCCAGCACCGCCGCTCCCGCGCCAAAGAGCATCCGCTTTGTTTTCGGGTTGCCGAAACCCTTCGGGGCTTCTTCTTCCAAGGGTAGTTCTTCCTCAATCTTCGGCGCCCTTGCCGCATTTTCCAGCCCGACTTCTATCTCTACGCTCATCGTCCCCCGCTTTCCCTTGTTTTACTTGGCGTAAATCTTTTCCATCTGCCCGATAGACCGTGCCAGATCGGCTCGCGCCTGATTGAATCGGTAAAGTGCCGCAATCTGATTGTCATTGGCGCGAGAGAGCGAATCCTGTGCCTGGATAACCTCGATGTTGTTCGCGACTCCTGCTTTGAACCGGTCGCGCGATTGATCCACCTCTTCCTTCGAAAGCTGCACGCCCAGATTCGCCACTTGCACTTCGCTGCGCGCCGAATCCAGATTCAGCAGGGCGGTCTTCACGTCCAGGGCAATCTGGTTGCGCAGATCCGCGCGCTGCTCCTCGAGTTTTCGGATTTCCAGGTCTGCGCTCACGACTTGCGCGCGAATCCTTCCGCCCGTGAACAGCGGCACATTCACGCTTCCCTGGTACGTGTACGTCGGGAGCGTCGTGTTTCCGGAAGTCCCCACATACGAGAACGTTCCGTCAAACCGCACGTTCGGCAGCCGCGAATCTTGTGCTGCCCTCTTCTGGCCTTCCGCTGCTTTGATTTGTGAAGCCACCGCCTTCCACTCTTGCCTGTTGGCGAGCGCGGCCTCGATGCTGGCCTCCACTTCCGGTTGGGGCGTGTCAAAAAAACTCAATGAGTCTGCAAGCTCAATTTTTTGCCGCGGATCCAGGTTCAAAAGCCGGCTCAGTCCGTACAGCGACGTCTCCCTCTCATTTTCCGCCTCGAGTAGCCTCTGTTTTTCGTTTTGCAGCTCCACATTGGCGCGCAGCGTGTCGATTCCTGTGCCTACGCCTTCCTTCTGCAAGTCCGCGGCCTGGTCGTAGAGCGCTTGCGCCAGATCTACCCGCGACTGTGATGCCTGCACGTTCGCTACGGCGCGCAGCGTCCCGATGTATTGTGAAACCGCCAGCAAAATCACTTGCTCCCGCGTTGACAGGCTGTTGGCCTTGCTCGCGTTCGCCGTGTTCCGCGCCGCTTGATACCTTTGCCACAAGGTCAAATCAAACACCGGCGCGCTTACGCTCGGGCCCGCGGAAAATAATTGATACGGTCCAAGCGACTTTGGAAAACCCGGGAACGGCGTTTTCCCGCCAAACTGCGCCAACAAATTCACTTTTTCCGCTTCGTCGGAAATCCGCGCATTTGCTTGCGGCAACAATTCCGCCT
>QHYL01000470.1 GCA_003224105.1 Acidobacteriota bacterium
CTACCGCGGCGAACTCCCCCACAGAGTCGCCGCCTTCGCCGAATCGAGCTCCCCTTTCCGCTGGCACGGCATCGTCGAAACCGAGCGCGCCCTTCACGACCTCGAAGTCTCCGTCGGCCCCGGCGCCGACTTTGATCCCGCCTCCGCCTCCACCACTTACAAACCCGAGCCCTCCCCTGCTCTCGACGCCGCGCGCAACTCCGCTGTCGCCCGCCGCTTTCTCCAGGTCGCGCGCTTCCCCAAAGCCACCGTCGAGCAAACTCCTTCCGGCTTCCACATCATCCTGCGCGCCTTCCCCGACACGCGCGAATCCCGCTCCGGCCTCCGCGTCGAAGCCCTCATCGACACCGACTCCTCCGGCAAATTCCTCTCCGAAGCTCTGGCCTGGGTCTGCTCTTCCCGCGCCTTCTCCTGGCGCTAGCAAGTTTCCGCCGCCCGGCTCTCCACTCGCGGCGCCAACAATTTTGAAGTTTCTTAAGAAAACACTTGACAAAATTCTAAAATATGCTATGCTTAGTCTTATAAAGTACTGCGCCTTGTAGACTTCTTTTCCCGGGTCTTTTCTCTCGCTCGGCCGCGCTATGGCTTCGCGTCATCAATCGGCGGCCTCCGCGTAAGTACCACTGTCGAAAGGACATAGCTCACGATCACGAAGGCTATCGCATAAAACGTAACCTGTAATTTGTGGTGTACTAGGTACGGTAGCGCATCGTGCCCATAGCGAATCGCCAGGTACCCGACCCCGAAGTACCGCACCGCCCGCGCCAGCGTAATTGCCGACGCGAAGCTCAGCAGTGGCACCTCGAACACCCCAGCCGCCACCACAAATACCTTGAACGGCGTCGGCGGCGGCAATAGCGCGGCGATCAGCATTCCACCGAACCCGTTTTTTACCACCCAGTTGTGGATAGCATGCGCCCGGTCGCCTGCTTGCCTATGAAAGAGCGCTTCGCCGCCCTTTTCGGCCAGGTAGAACAACAGCACGCAGCCCAATACCGATCCCAGCATGGCCATCAACGCGTACACCGGCATCCGTGCCGGATGCTGGATGGAAAGTTCAATCAGCAGCAGGTCATTGATCACCGGAAACGTCAGCACCGACGAATCCAGAAAGGAAATCAAGAAAAGCCCCGGCGCGCCCAAGCTGCCCGCGAACGCCACAATCTTCTCTTTCCAAGCGTTCAAACCCGATGGCAAACCATTCTCCTCGGTTAGTTCTTTTCTCTGGTAGGGGCCGCCTTCTGAGGCGGCCCGCTGCGCCCGATTCGACGCAAACTCAAACTCGTGCAAGCCCTTTGCCATCCTCAGAACAACGTCTGAACCGCCTCAACAATCACGTCGTACACCTGATGCAATTCCTCCGGCTCGATCACATACGGCGGCAAAACATAAACCACATTTCCCAGCGGCCGCAGCAAAACGCCGCGTTCCAGAAAAAACTGATACAACTTCGGCCGCATTGCCGAGAGGTACCCGGCATCCTCCGCGCGAAGCTCCAGCGCGCCAATGGTTCCAATTTGCCGCGTGTCCCCCACGACCGAAAACTCACGCAACCCCTGCAATCGCTCCGAATGAATCCGCGCGATGGTCGCAATGCGGTCGAACACCGGCTCGTCATCGAAAATCTGCAAGCTCGCGTTCGCCGCCGCGCACGCCAGCGCATTCCCCGTGTACGAATGCCCGTGATAAAACGTGTGCCGCCGGTCCTCGCTGCCAAACGCCGCTTCCACGCGGTCTGTGCAAAGCGTCACTCCCATCGGCAAAAATCCGCCGGTGATGCCTTTCGAGAGGCACATCAAGTCTGGCGTCACGCCAGCCAAATCGCACGCAAACATTTTTCCCGTGCGCCCAAATCCCGTCAGCACTTCATCGGCAATCAGCAGCACGTCATGCTTCGTGCAAAGCGCCCTCACTTTTTGCAAAAACTCCACGGGATGCACGATCATCCCGCCGGCGCCCTGCAGTATAGGTTCTACAATCACGGCCGCAATTTTTTCGCCGCGCTCCGCCAGCAATGTTTCCAGTTGCTGCGCGCACTCGATCTGACACGTCTCGCGCTTCAGTCCCACCGGACAACGGTAACAATACGCCGCATGCACACGATGCACCGGATAACGCATCCCGGCAAACGGCTCCGTGAATGGCGAATCATAGCTAACCGACATCGCCCCGGCGGTATCGCCGTGATACCCATGCTCCAGCGCGGCAATTTCCCGCTTTTCTCCGCGCTCCTGATTGCTGAAATGCTGCACCGCCATCTTCAGCGCCACTTCCACCGCCGTCGAGCCATCATCGGAGAAAAACAGATGCGTCAACTCCGGCGCGATCCACTTCCTCAGCCGCCGCACCAGCTCTTCCGCGGCTTCATGTGTGAAGCCCGCGAGAATGACATGCTCCAGTTTTCGCGCTTGCTCCGTGATCGCCGCCGCAATTCGCGGATTCGCGTGCCCGTGCAGATTCACCCACCAGGACGAAATCGCATCCAGAATCTTTCCCCCGTCTCTTGTGTACAGGTAAACGCCTTCCGCCCTCTCGACCTGCAATGGCGGAAGGTCCAGCCTGGAATGAGTAAAGGGATGCCAGATGCGCAGCGCCGGATTCATCGCGCTAGTGTACTGTAATCGAAGACGCTGCAGGGTCGGCCTTCTTTGGAGTGCGGGAACTTGGTCCCGCTTTTCTTCCTTCCACAGTTTCCTGCCCTGCTCGAACGCACGAAGTGGAGAAGGTTGAAGTAGGAAGTCGAAGGGTCCGTTCCGAACTGTCGGCTGTAAGCTGTAAACTGTCAGCTTCTTCTTACTGCGAAAACGCCGCCCGGTCGAAATGATTCATAAACACCTGCATCAGCGCCGTCCGATGCAGGTTCGGCAACTTGGGAATTTCTCCAATGACGCGCACATGCCCAAACCGCTCAATCGTTTCGCGGTTTTCCCGGTTCTGGTCCCCAATCAGCACCACGCCGTGCACCGGAAGCTCCGCCGCGTGCAGCGCCGCCAGTGTCAGCAATGTGTGATTCACGGTACCCAGGCTGCTGCGCGCGGCCACAATCACCGGCAATTTGAATTTCACCATCAGGTCCAGCATGAACTGCTTTTGATTCACGGGCACCAGCACGCCGCCCGCGCCTTCCACCACCAGCCAGTCGTTTATCAAGCTCGTGGGCATATTGATCTTGCCGAGATCAATTTCCACGCCCGCCCAGCGCGCCGCCAGGTCCGGCGAAACCGGCGGAACAAACTTGTAAATTTCGTCCAGCGTGCGGTCTGTGCCGATTCCCGCCAGTCGCATCACCGTCACGCGATCCGAGCCCTCCAGCGTGCCGGTCTGAATGGGCTTCCAGTACACCGCGTCCAGCGCCGCGCAAAGCAGCGAAGAAAGAACCGTCTTGCCAACTCCCGTATCGGTCCCGGTGATGAAAAAATGATGTCTCAAACCCGCGCCACCGCAGCGGACGAAGGTAACTTTTCGCGCCAGTTGCTCAAGGAGTTCTCCAGGCGCAACAGTTCATCATCGGAGATTCCGCACGTCAAGGAAAACCGCAAGCGTGCGCTACCTGGCGGTACTGTCGGCGGCCGCACCGCCCGCGCCGCAAATCCTTGCAATTGCAGATGTTCCGCCGCGCTCAGTGCCGCCTCATTTTTGCCAATGATTAACGGTACGATTTGCGTCTCGCTCCGCCCGGTGTCCCACCCTCCCGAGCGCAAACCACTGGCCAGACGCCGCGCCTTGGCCATCAGCCCTGCCCGCTCGCGGTCCATCGTCCGCGCCAGTCCGACCGCCCCTCGAATCTGCTCCCCCATGTATGGAGGCATCGCCGTGCTGAAAATAAATGTCCGCGCGTGGTTGATGAGATGCTCCTTCAACGCCGCGCTCCCGCAAACAAACGCGCCCGCGCTGGCAAGCGCCTTTCCGCAAGTGTGCACCGCAGCGGCAAGTTGTTGTGCGATTCCATCCCGGACAGCAATCCCGCGTCCTGCGGGTCCCTGGACCCCGGTCGCGTGAGCTTCGTCCACAATAACACCGGCGCCATAACGTTCGGCAAGCTTCATGATCTCTGTAACCGGAGCGATATCGCCCTCCATGCTAAAGACGCTCTCGGTAACGATGAGTTTGCGCCCCCGTTCGTGCGCATGCTTTCGCAGTCCACCTTCCAGCGTATTCAAATCGCGGTGCGGGTAAATGATCTTTCGGGCGCCGGAAAGCCGCATGCCGTCAATCAAACTCGCGTGATTCAGCGCATCAGAAAAAACCAAATCATCTTTTTTTTGCAGCGCGGTCAGCAAACCAAGATTCGCCAGGTACCCGCTGCCAAAATAGAGCGCCGCTTCCGTCCCTGCGAATTCCGCGAATTCTTCTTCCAGTTGCTCCCAAGCCGCCGCGTGGCCGGAAAGCAGCCGCGAACCCGTTCCGCCTATATGCTTCGCATCGCGCACCGCCCGCTCCACGGCTTCCTTCAGCGCCGGATGCCGCGACAGTTCCAGGTAGTCATTCGAGCAGAGATTCGTGCCATGAATTTCCGCCAGCGAGCGCCGCTGCTCCCGCGCTTCAAGCTCACGCAGCTCCGCTTGCAATTCCCCTTGAAATCTTTCTTGAAAACTATCGAGTTTCGCCAAACGCCGCCCACCTCCCAACCGTTACTCCGACCCTCAGGCTGCGGGCCTCCGCAGCCTGAGTCGCGAGTTGTGCGCTCCGTGCGGTTCGCCGGAGCGGAGGAATCTGCCTTTGTCTTTGTATCCTAAACTTCCCGGTCTCAATCGGCGGCATGCGGTTCCAGTGGCTTCATCCCGAGAGTCTGCAGGAGTTGCTCGTCTTCGTCAGGGCCGGGATTCGGAGTGGTCAGCAATTTCTCGCCCACAAAAATCGAATTCGCGCCCGCGAGGAAGCACAGCGTCACCGCTTCCGGCGAAAGCTGCTTGCGCCCCGCGGCCAGGCGCACGCGCGACGCCGGCATCAGTATCCGCGCAGTCGCGATCGCCCGCACCATCTCCAGCGGATCGAGTGGCGGCATCGAAGCCAGCGGCGTACCCTCCACCCGCACCAGCATGTTGATCGGCACGCTTTCCGGATGCGGCTCAAGCGTCGCCAGTTGGTGCAGCAGCCCGATCCGGTCGGCTTCGCGCTCCCCCATGCCCAGGATTCCGCCGCAGCAAACGGTGATGCCTGCCTTGCGCACCGCCGCCAGCGTCTTCAGCCGGTCATCGTAAACGCGCGTGGTGATGATCGAGCCATAAAATTCCG
>QHYL01000471.1 GCA_003224105.1 Acidobacteriota bacterium
TTTGATTTAATGAGTTGGCGACTATTTTCGCCGGCGCTCTCGGGCTCTATAAAGTGCGCGACCAGGTTTCTTCCAGTGCTTGATAACTTACTTCCTGGCGGCGAAAGAGGCGAGCGGTTGCTTGCCGCTAAACTCATCCTCATACACCAACACTTGTTTCTAAATCTACTGTGATGGATTCATCCGGCGGCTCCGTCCAGCGGCAAACTATTTGGAAGCCCATTTTCTTCCACGCGGCCGTTGCTGATTCCTTCCTTTTCTTTCTGTGGGGAGACGATTTGGAAAGCCAGCACGAAGGGAATTCCGGGTCCGTGCAACGGTGCACCGAATTCACCGAGAATTCGCAGGATTTGCTCGGCAGGTAAATCCTCCAGCAAAGTGGTCGGGTATTTGCCCGTCGAATATCATTTCGCGGAAGAAAATCGGGGCGGTTGCCAGTCAAATTTACATGGCGTCTTGCTCGTTGAATTTATCGAGCAAGGCGTTAGGTCTGGTTTGAGTCTTTGCATCCACTTCGCACAAGGCGAGTTAAATCGCAAAAGCGATTCGCTTCTTCTTTGGCATAACTCTTGCCCTTCCTAAAGGCAGTCCGCGCACGCGACGGCTGCATTAGGGAAGAAAACGGTGCAACGGCGGCGCAGGTGAAACCACTAACTCGGCCGGCGCAGTACCGGCCGAAGGGTCATCAAGCGCCCCGCGGATTTTGTCCCTCCAGCCGCCCCGGTCCACGGCAGGATGCTGAAAAACCATTACTCGGGGATCACGCTCCCTGAGTAATGCGGATTGTACGCCCCATTGTTGAGTTGCGGAGTTCGCCTGCCCAGTCGCTTTTCGTACTTTGGCGAACAAAGCGAATCCCCGCACACTCAGTTCCGCCCATGAAGCGTCGCGTTTTTCGGCCCGCCAAAAAAGAGTTTCTCACCAACTCGGACTACGTCGAGGTGTCTGAATGATTTTGCGTGTCCGTAAGTTCAAACCCCCTGTTGTTTCAATCTCCTTTTTGATCGCTGCCCTGCTCACACTACCTTCTCCCGTTCGCGGGCAAGGTGCTTTTGATGTTCCTTTCAACGATGATCTTCATTCCCAGGACGCCTTCGGGGGCCGCAACGGGAAAATTAGTGGAACGGTGTATTTGAATCGGCGCGGTGCGCCGGCGTCTCAGGTCCTGGTGAGTATTCGTTCGTTGACATCAGCCATGAGCCAAACTGTGCTAACGGATTTTGGCGGCCATTTCGAGCTTCGTGCGATACCGTTGGGCGAATACGAAGTCAGTGCTGCGGAGGAGGGACTAGGATTTGCGAGCACCATCACGCAGGTTACTATATTCGCGCCGGAGATCACTCTTTACCTCAACCCCTCCAATGCGCCTCCGCGTGGCGCGAATCCTTACGTGGTTTCCGCTCACGAGTTGAAAATTCCGGAGAAGGCGCAAGACGAGTATTATCGCGGGCTCGATCTTATGGCCAAGAAAGACTTCACCGGCAGCCTGTCGCACTTTAGCAAGGCAGCGGCGGTCTACCCGGATTATTACGAAGCGATTTACCACATCGGTCTCGCGGAGTTGCGGCTCGATCAGCAAGAGAAGGCCATCGAGGCTTTCCAAAAGGCAATCGATTTAAGTGGCGGCCACTACGCCCGCGCACAATTTGCCTACGGCCTGCTTCTCTGCAATCAGAGAAGACCAAAAGAGGCCGAGAACTTGATCCGCCGTGGCCTGGAAACGGACCCTGCTTCCGCGGAAGGCCATCTCTTCCTGGGAATTGCGCTGCTGGACCAGAATCGCCTGGATGAATCCGAAAAAAGCTTGCGGGAGGCTCTTCTCCGCAGGGCACAATATGCCGATGTCTACCTGGTGCTTGCGGATGTCCACGCAAAGAGAAAGGATTTTCAATCCCAGATACAAGACCTGGACATTTACCTGAAGCTCGCGCCTACTGCGCCAGGGGCTGATTACGTTCGCAAGGTTCGCGCAGCCGCGCAGCGACTGGCCGCATCCTCGACGGAGCCGCAAAACTGACAACGCCACGGTCAGCAATGGTCAGTCTTGCGGTTACAGGGAGTTTAAGTGAACATGCGAGACGCTGCGGCCGGGTTCGTGGTCGCTTGGCGCTTCCGTCTTGCACGGCGCGAGTTATGTCTACTGCTTCTTCGGCTCTTGCGAAACGATGGTGATGAGAAACGCGTTGCGATCGGAGTAAGAGAATTGATGTCCATTCAGGTCAGCGCGATGCTCGATGGACTTATACATTTGGAATCCATCGTTCTGCACCGCATTGAAGTAATTCACATTTTTCAGGACGACGCCTTTTCCGTCGGTTCCAGGCTCGCGCTTCAGTTTCATGTAGGCTTGCTTTCCGTCGGCTAGCTTTGCCTCGACAATGTCGCCTGACTGATGAACTTCGATGGGCGCTTCCTGCACCTTGAGCTCGGGCCACTCCAATCCATAGGTCTTGAGAATGATGGGCGCCAAGGCGTCACGCTGGGCTTGGGTGGTCTTTGGATCGAAGGAGACGGTTACCCACGACCCTTTCTTCTCCGCCCCCCACTTGTCGCCGAGGTCGCCCGTCAGCCAGTATTTCGCGCTGGCGAGGTCCACGTTCCCCGAATGCCCTTCGCGGACGGTCACCGCCATGTTGAATTCACACATGGGATGTTCCGCCTGCTTATTGAAATAACATTGGCAAAACAGATGGCAACTGCACGCTTCCACGTAGTCGGCCTTCATCCGCCACGAAGAGCCCTCCGGCGCTGCAGCCAACGACACCGCGAGCGCCAGGACCAACCCAGTTCCAGCTAGAGGTAATACTTTCATCTTTTTCTCCTATTCTGATTTCGAAGCAAGATTTTCTAACCGATGTGTAAGAAACTTGTTGATAGGCATCTTACTATTGGCCGGCGAATGCCTGGCAAGAAACGTTCGGATGCCAGTTCACAAAGGCGCCGTTAGGATTTTCTTTCCAGGCCCAAACGTGAAGCGTGTAGAACGCCGGGAGCCCAAAGCGGTTGGGGCTCTCGAAATAATGGAAGAGTTGTCCCATGAGTTGTGGCGCGCCTTGTCCCGGATGCGCTTTGTCCCAATCGCTGGCAATCACCAGAAAGTCGGCGCCAATGAGTTTCAGATGGCCGTCCGGCATGGGCTCGTAGATCACGATTTGGGGGCGCGTGGCGTCGATTACGCCCGCTCCCACGAGATTCAGGTTGACGTAGTGGAGCCCCATGGCTCCCGCATCGGGTCCGCTCACGCAGCCGAATAGAAGCGAGTATCCTTCCGCCTCGGCCACAGACACCTCCTTGAAGCGCTCTGTGTTGTCCCGAACAATCTTCAGAAGTGCGCCTTGAGAAGGCGTTAATTGCGATTGTGCTGCCGTTTCGTGCGCGTGACCTTGTTGCGCTGGAGCGGTCCCGGGACATAGGGCGGCCAACGCGAGAGTGATGAATGAGTGTTGAAATTGTTTTACGAGTTGTGCGGTTTTCATGCTAACAGCCTCCCAAACTGAAATGTCACAGCTGATCCACGGCGCCTCTCTCCTCATCCAGCCCCGGATGCGTTAGAATCACATGCATTCCCCGGGACTGAAAAAGCAGGGACTAGGATTGCTTGTGTTGGGCGGAGAGTGCCAGTTGCGGGCTTGAAATGTCTTTGAGGAGTTCTGAAAGATTTCTTCCGAAGTTCTTCGCATGGGTGTGCCGTTGAAAGCAAAGCACTTATACGGATTTGGGCCTTATCGCCTCGACGCCGAAGAGCGCGTCTTATTACGTGATGGCCAGCCCATCATCCTGCCGCCCAAGGATCTGGAAACCCTTCTCGTCCTGGTCGAGAACGCAGGGCACATCGTCGAGAAAGAAGAACTGCTGGAAAAAGTGTGGTCCGGTGTGTTCGTTGAGGAAGGTAATCTCGCTCGGCATGTCTTTAATCTGCGACAGGCGCTGGGCTATGCAGCGGACGGACGCCCGTACATCGAAACCATCCCCAGGCGAGGCTACCGCTTCGTTGCCACGGTGCAGGAAGACGGGGAAGCGGTTGCGCCTCCTTCGGTTGCGCCGTCTTCTGAGCAGCCCGGGACCAAGGTGCAGTCAAGCCAGAAAAGAATCCAGTGGTTATGGGCGCTGGCCGTAATGGCGCTGGCCGTCACTGGGTATTTCGCATCGCGGCGTATCTGGCCCCGCCAGAACTCTTCTCCTCAAAGAGTCATGCTGGCGGTGCTTCCTTTTGTGAATTTGAGCGGTGACGCTCACGAGGATTATTTCGCCGATGGTCTCACCGAGGAGATGACGGCTCAGCTCGGCCAATTCCAACCCTCGAGACTCGGCGTCATTGCGCGAACTTCAACCGTACGCTACAAAGGCACTAAGGAGACCGCGGCGCAAATTGGGCAGGAACTGGGCGTGGGCTATTTGCTCGAGGGAAGCGTTCGCCGCGGCGGAGAACGCGTTCGCGTCACGGCTCAGTTGATTCAGGTGGGGGAACAGACGCATCTGTGGGCTGAATCTTACGAACGGCCCCTTACCGACGTGTTGAACATTCAGCGAGAACTGGCCGAGAAAATCACTCACTCCCTTTCCATCCAACTGTTGCCTGCTAGGACGACGACAGCGTCTGCAAGTCCGCACATCAATCTGGAGAGCCACGACAAATACCTTCTGGGCTTGCATGAAGCCGGGCAAGGCACGCGCGAAAGTGTGAACAAGGCGATTCAATACTTTCAAGAAGGCATCAGTAAGGATCCAAGCGATGCCCGTCTCTACGCCGCTTTGGCCCAAACTTATCATTCCTCTCTCACTTACTACAGTTCCCCGTCGGACGTCATGCCTCGGGCAAAGGAAGCAGCGCTGAAAGCTCTGCAGCTCGATCCTGACTTGGCGGCCGCCCGCGTTACGCTTGGTAACGTGCGCTTGCTTTACGATTGGGACTGGCCCGCGGCGGAAAAGGAATATCGTCGCGCTCTGGACATCAACCCCAACTCCCCGGAAGCTCAGTTGGGTTATGCCACCTACCTGGCTACCTTGGGACGATTTGATGAGGCGCTCTCCCGCGTAAAGCAAGCCTATCTCTTCGACCCGCTGGCTCTCGAAAGCCGCAATGAAGCGCTATGGATCTACTACTTCTCCGGTCACATGCCGGAGACTATCCAACAGTGCCAAAAGACCACTGAGATCGAGCCTGCGGCGGGTCTTCCGTATGCTGTCCTGGCAATGGCATACGCCCAAATGGGACAGCGCTTGGCAACGGTTCGCGCTGCCGATAACGCCATGCGTTTTCCAGACAGCCCGAGCGTCATTACCACGGCCGCCTCGGCCCTGGCGCGCGTGGGCGAAAGCGGCCAAGCTAAACAGTTCTTGGGCAAGGCCTTGGAGATGGCCAAGGAACGCTATGTCTGCCGGTTCCTCGTGGCGGCTACCTATACCGAGCTGGGGCAAAAAGAGAAAGCCCTAGACTCTCTCGAGCAGGCTTTTCTTCAGCGCTCGACTTGAATACCTTGGATCGGGGTGGATCCCCGACTCAACCCGCTGCGCAGCGATCCGAGATTTCAAGATTTGGTCCGCCGCGCCGGCATCCCTCCAGGGGTGAGCCCAGCCTTTTGAGCATTTCTCGAAAGTTACCTGCGTGCCTGCAACTTTTTTCGCAAAGTTCCAACGTCTAACTCGAACCTCGGATGTTATATAGTGCCTTGCGAATCTCCAGGAGGCCTTGAATATGGAACTGTGGTCACGTCGGAAATTTTTCATCACTTCGCTGGCTGGCAGCGCCCTTGCCGGAACGAACAAGCTCTTTGGCCGCACGCCGCTGAACGGAGATGCTGCGCTGCCTCTGCCGAACCTTGCTCCTCCCGCACCAGGCAAGCGTCCGCTCATCATTTCCAGTGCTAACGGGCTGCATGCACTTGATAAGGGCATGGACATCCTCAAGAAAGGCGGGGACACGCTCAATGCGGTGGTCGCAACGGTTACGGTTGTAGAGGACGATCCCAACGACGACTCCGTCGGCTACGGCGGCTTGCCCAATGAAGAAGGCGAAGTGGAACTCGATGCCAGCGTCATGCACGGTCCCACGCACCGCGCCGGCGCAGTGGCTGCGGTGCGGCGGATCAAAAATGTCTCGCGGTTGGCAAAAACGGTAATGGAAAACACCAATCACACGATGATTGTGGGCGATGGAGCGCGCCGGTTCGCCGTTGCCGAGGGCTTTGAAGAAATGAATCTCCTCACGGAGCATTCGCGGAAAATCTGGCTCGCCTGGAAAGCCAAATCTTCGTTCAACTGGCGGCCCGGAATCGATTCGCCGGAATGGAAAGAGCATATGGCCACGCTCTTTGACGGCGATGAGAAACAAATCGCTTACGCCGAGCGCGTCATTGCGCACCCGCCCACCGGCACAATCCCCTGCATGGCCGTGGACGCTAAAGGTGATATTTCTGCAACCACAACGACTTCCGGGCTTTCGTGGAAAATACCCGGACGCGTGGGAGATTCCCCGATTATCGGTGCGGGCTGCTATGTGGACAACGAGGTGGGTGCGGCGGGCTCGACCGGCAAAGGCGAGGAAAACATCAAAATCTGCGGCGGACACACGATTATTGAAATGATGCGTCAGGGAAAAGCACCCGTCGACGCGTGTCTCGAAGCCATGGCTCGCGTCGCGCGAAACTATAAGAACGACAAGAAGAAGCTCGGCACGTTCCACATTTACTTCTACGCCATCAATAAAGACGGAGTGCACGGCGCCGCTTCGCTTTGGCGCAACGGCTACGAAGCCAGCAAACAGGCTTCTTATGCTGTCCACGACGGCAGCGAAGCGCGGCTTGTTCCCTGCAAGCCGTTCTTCGACGAAATTGGCGGCGACCAGTAGCTGGAAATGGGAAGGTCGAGGCGCGAAACGCGAAAATCGAAACTCGCCCACCGTTTCGATATTCTAGTCGCATGGATCAAGCGAACATCTTAATCATCGGCGGCGGCGTGGTCGGGTGCGCCATCGCGCGCGCCGTTTCTGCGCGCTGGCAAGACGTTTTTCTGGTCGAGCGATTTCCGAAGCTCGGCATGGCCACCAGCACGCGAAACAGCGGAGTCAATCATTCTGGCATCTACTATCCGAAGAATTCGCTGAAGGCGCGCCTGTGCGTCGAAGGCAACCGCCTTACTTATGAATTCTGCTCGAAGCACAACGTTCCCTTCCGCCACTGCGGCAAGCTGGTGGTCGCCGCCGATGCGCACGAGGAGCCAGAGCTTCTCGCGCTGAAGAAACGCGGCGAAGACAATGGCGTCGAAGGCCTGCAACTCATCGACGCCGCGGAAATTCGCAAGCGCGAGCCGCACATTCGCGGCGTCGCGGCGCTCCACGTGCCTTCCACCGGCATCGTCTCTGCCGAAGAACTCGTTCACGCTTACGCACGCGTAGCCACGAATCAAGGCGCGAACCTCGTCACACGCGCGCAGGTGGTTTCGCTCGAGCCTTCCGCCAACACCATTCGAGTGGGGCTGCGCATCGGCGACGAGGAAGATTCGCAGGAAGAAAAAATCGAGGCGCGGTGCGTCATCAATGCAGCCGGGCTAAACGCTGACGAAGTTGCCGCCATGCTCGGCAATCACTCATGGAAGATTTATCCCGTGCGCGGCGAATACTGCGAAGTGCACGGCCCGCGCTCCTCGCTCATCAACAATCTCGTTTACCCGCTACCACATAGCGACGGCCTGAGCCTCGGCGTGCATTTCACCAAGACTCTGTGGGGAACGTTTCTTCTTGGCCCGACGGCAACCTACGTGGAAGGAAAAGACAACTACGAGAAGAACCGCCTGCCAATCGCTGCGTTTGCCGAGAGCGCGAAGACCCTGTTGCCGGAAATCGAAGAGCGCGACCTGCAGCTCGGCTACACTGGGCTCCGCCCGAAGCTCGCCCCGCCCAGCCACAAAGGCATCATTGATTTTGTCATAACGCGCGACGCGAACGTGCCACAGGCAATCCAGCTCGTCGGCATCGAGTCTCCCGGCCTCACGGCCGCACCAGCTATCGCGAATCACGTTTGTCAAATGGTTGGAGAAATTCTCGCGTAACCCGCAACCCGTCATTCCGAGCGAAGCGAGAAATCCCTCTTTCCCTTTGTTCTGCGGCAAGGCAAAGAGAGATTTCTCGTCGCTGAGTACCTCGAAATGACAGATTCAGTTATTCGACGATGATCCGAAGAAATTTCTTCTTACCCGCGCGGAGTAAAAAGCTCGCAGGCTTGCTAAGGTCGATGTCTTTGCGCGGATCTTCGATGATCACGCCATCAATTTCGACGGCTTTTTGCTTGATGAGGCGCTCGGCTTCCGCCTTTGAAGGAGCTAGCTTCAAGTCGGCTAGAAGCGCGGTGATTTTCTTTGCCGATCCTTTCGGCAATTTGACTGCTGGGGCCTCTTCCGGCGCTTGCCGGTCGCGGAAGACTCGCTGGAAATGTTCCGCCGCTTTGCGCGCAGCTTCTTGACCGTGGAAATCGCTGATGACTTCCTCCGCGAGCCGCATCTTTGCGTCCATCGGATGTAGCTTCCCGCTGGAGACTTCCTTTTTCAGCGAGGCAATTTCAGTGGGACCGCGATCCGTCAGCAACTCGCAGTAGGACCACATGAGTTCGTCGGGAATGGACATGAGCTTGCCGAACATTTCCGTGGGTGGCTCGGTGATGCCGACGTAGTTGCCCAGGCTCTTGGACATTTTGCGCTGGCCGTCGAGGCCCACAAGAATCGGCATGGTCAGAATCGCTTGGCCGGGCAAGCCATACTCGCGCTGGATTTCGCGGTGCACCAGCAAGTTAAACTTCTGTTCGGTCGCTCCCAGTTCGACGTCCGATTTGAGCTCCACTGCGTCGCAAGCGGTCAGCAAAGGGTAGAGCAGCTCGTGAACGGAAATAGGCTGATTATTCCGTAGACGTGAACGAAAGTCCTCACGCTCCAACATCCGGGCTAGCTGGTAACGCCCGCAGAGCCGCACGACGTCCTCGGCGTTCATTTTGCTGAGCCATTCGCTGTTGTAGCGGACTTCGGTTTTTTCGCGGTCGAGGATTTTGTAAACCTGTTCGAGATAGGTTTTCGCGTTGGCGTCCACTTGTTCGCGCGTCAGCGGCGGGCGCGTTTCGGAGACTCCGGTGGGATCGCCAATCATCGCGGAAAAATCGCCAATCAGGAAAACTGCCGTGTGGCCCAGTTCCTGAAAGTGTTTCAGCTTGCGCAGCACCACGGTGTGGCCAAGATGAAGATCGGGAGCCGTAGGGTCCACGCCGAGATAAACACGCAACGGCTTCCCATTTTTGCGCGACGCTTCCAGCTTGGCGGCCAGCTCCGGCTCCGGAATGATTTCCGCCACGCCTTTCTTGATGTAGGCGAGCTGCTCTTCGACAGGTTTGAATTTATGTTCGGCCATTTCGGTCTTTGGTTTTGCGCTTTGGGTCATATCGTACTTATTTTAAGACGGTAATTCTGAGTCGCTGGTCGAAAGACGCCCGCCTCGGAAGGCGGCCGCTACGACTGCAGAACGCGGCGGCCTGCAATCTTATATTTTTCCTCAAGAACGATGCGAACCGCCTCAGAATAAATGCGATGCTCTTCTTTCAGGATTTTCTCGGAGAGCGTTGCTTCCGTGTCGTCATCTTTCACCGGCACGACCGCCTGCACGATAATCGGCCCGGCGTCGAGATTTTCGTCCACAAAGTGCACCGTGCAGCCCGCAAATTTCACTCCATATTCGAGGGCTTGCCGCTGCGATTCCAGGCCGGGAAACGACGGCAGCAGTGACGGATGAATATTCAGGATGCGATTGGGGAATTTCGCGACGAAGTACGGCGAGAGCAAGCGCATATAGCCCGCGAGACAAATCAAATCCACTTTGTGCTCGTCGAGCATAGCGGCGACCTGACGATCGTAAACTTCGCGCTCAAGGCCTTTCGAAGGAATCACGCGCGTGGCAATGCCGCGTGCCTTGGCGCGGTCGATTCCCGGGGCACCTTCGCGGTTGCTGACGACGATTGCGATTTCTGCGTTCGGGACGCGGCCCGCCGCCACCGATTCGGCCAAAGCTTCAAAATTCGAGCCGCGGCCGCTCAACAGCACGCCAATGCGCTTCCTCATAAACCGGAAACGTTAGCATATCGAGCAGCGAGCGCAAAACCCGCTGTTGAAGATTGAATTGGAGAGCAGCAATGGAAAATCAGAAAACAGGAATCCCGCCTTGGATGATCGGCGGCTCTCGCGGAATATGCTTCGGCTCTTTTTCCTCGCGTTCTTTGACGCCTCTAGGTGGCAGAAATACCGTCTCACGAAGCTTCTCTCTGCCTTTTCCTTTTAGCCTTTGCGCCAACGGTTCCCAGCATTCGAAGCAAATATCGTATTCTTTGCCATCGATTTCTCGTTGCTGACAATCCTTCGCTTTGCCACAAAGATCGCAAGTAATCATGAACTCCTCCAGCCAACCCACAGTATTCCCCACGCGCTGTCTCGCGCTGAAACAGCACTAGCTTACCCCTTTTCCATAACTGTACCCCGGGCATCCGCCCGGCTCCCTGCCGCTTCCGATCGCCCTCCCCACTTCTGAGACGCCATTCGAATGAGCCAGAGCAGCCCGCCCAGAATCATGAACAGCACCAGCCAGCGAAGCACCAGGGCCAGCAACGCCGCATCCAGCGCGGGCCATTCGAATGAGAATTGCCGCAGCCGCGCGCCGCGGTCCAGCATCCAGTGCCAAGCCGTGTGGGCCACAATTGCGGAGAGGATGATAGTTCCCATGCGTTCGGCGACAGCGTAGCGGAAAAAAAGCTGCAGCACGGGAATGAGCAGAATCAGGACGAGAAGCTGGCCCAGTTCGACGCCAATGTTGAACGAAAGCAGCGACGTAAGAAGGTGAGACCCGGCGAATCGCAGAGATTGCCGTAGCGCGAACGAAAAACCGAACCCGTGCACCATCCCGAAGCCAAAGGCCATCATCCAACGCCGCTGCACGGTGCCGGCTCCAACAATATTTTCGAGCGCCATATACACGATAGAGGCGGCGATGAGCACTTCGATGAGCGGCGGGAACCACAAGAAATCGGGCGCGAAGTTGTATGCAGAAGCGATCAGCGTAATGGAATGCGCCAAGGT
>QHYL01000472.1 GCA_003224105.1 Acidobacteriota bacterium
CGTCAAAGCCGGTGACCCACCGCCTTCCTGCTCACTCAGCGCCGCCAACGGGATGGTCCATCTGGAAATTGGCGCCGCATCGGGAACCACCCCCCCGCCCGGCACGGTCTTGCCGCCACTGGCGCCGCGCGTCACGCATCTGTTTGTCACTGTCGCCGGTGTCGACGCCCATTCCAGTCCCGTGGCCGTAGACGACACACCCGGCTGGCAACCGCTTGCCACCTCGCTTCAGCAACACCCTCTCCAAGTGGATTTGCTGGCGGAACCGCACGAAAACGCCTCCTCGGCGCCGTTTCCCGATGCTTGGCTGCCGTCCGGCGCGTACCGCCAGTTTCGCCTGCGCCTCGCCAGCCCGCTCGCCGGAGAACCGGCTCTCGAAGGCGGCCGCTGCGTTACGGGCACGCCACACTGCGCGGTCTTTTCCGACGGGCGCGTCTCACGTTTGGCCTTGCCGCTTTCGCGAACTGATTTGCGCATCGCGCTCGACGACGCGCCGGGGCACGAACTGTACGTCCCACCCGGCGGCGGCGTTTCCCTGGTCATCGAGCTGGATCGTGACCGCTCGTTTCTCTTGCCCACAGAGGACTCTTTCTTCCTCTCTCCCGTGTTCGATCTGCGCGTCCAGCTACACGCCAACGTCGCAGAAAACTGACCTTGCCTACCGCCCCCCGCACGATGGGTCTTGACCGTACCCCCTGGGGGGCTTGCATCTGTGGCAAATAAAGGACTTGCGAGAGGGCGTTACTGGAAGTGTGGCAAACACAGGACTTAGCGATTCGTGACTGGTAATTCGTGTGACTGGTGACTCGTGATTCGCGGAAGGGAGAAGAATTCCCGCTCGCCCAACCCGGTCGGGGACGCGCCCCTCGAAGATCGAGGTAGAGAGAACCAAGGCAGATGGAAATTACGCAAAACGTGAGACTTAGGTAGCGGATGGGGCTGGAGGTTTCGAGTCACATAGAATCCTAGCGCGGAAACTGTTTCTTGTCAAGCCACTATATCACTTCGACATCATTCGAATGGAACCGGAACGCATTGAAAGGACGGGAGTTCTTCAGACAATTGACGGGTGCAAGGGCAGTAACGCCACCGAAGCGAACGCCGCCTCTATATAACAAGGCATGGGAAGGTCGTGGGGTGCGCGGTAGCCGACCAAGAGGGATGGCCAGAAGGCCGCCTCTACGCGAAAGGCAGGGTCACTAGAAGTAGGGCACGATATATCGTGCCCCTACGAATTCAATCCAGGGCGGGGACGGCGGTGCGTTCGGAGCGGCGGCGGTGGAGATAGCGCATGGCGATGTTGAGGAAAATGTCGCCGCAGGGCGTCTCAATGCAAATGACAAGCGCTTCGGTGTCCGCGCTGCCGGCAAGGCCGGATTCGTTCATGTGCACTTCGGGCGGAAACACTTTGAAATGAAAGCCCTGGTCGTTGAGCAGCGTGACGGAATTGCCGATGACCATGTTGGCGAGCTCGCAAACGGTTTCGCGCACGACTTGCTCGCTGGCTTCTATGGGAGTGCCTGCGAGGACGCTGGCGACCTTCACGGCAACTTCGGGCGAAATGTCGAGAATCACGCGGCCTTCAATGTCGCCTTTGATGCTGATGAGCGCGGCCACGCCCTTGCGGCGGTAGGCGTTTTCGTCCATCTCAACGTCGATGATTTTCGTGGGCCCTTGTAAGGACTCGGCAAAAACCGCGTCCGCCGCATTGATAAACGGCTGGATCAGTTCCATTCTCATGAGCGGCTCTCCCCTACCAACGCGGTGGGCGCGCCCGAGGCGTTCGGATCGTCGCTGAGCACATACCGCAAAATTTCGTACAACACTTCGGGCTTGACCGGCTTCTGCACGAAGTGCTTCGCGCCCTTTTGGAGGGCGGCGAGGATGTTTTCCTGGTATCCCACGGAGGACACCATGACAATGCGGGCGTCAGAATGCTGGCGCACGATGCGCTCGACCGCTTCGATGCCTTCCATCTGCGGCATGGTGATGTCCATGAGCACGATGTCGGGCTTGATGCGGTTGAATTCGGCAATGGCGGTAAGGCCATCGCCGGCTTCCCCGGCCAGCTCGCCGCCGAACATTTCGATCATCTTGATGAGGTTCTTGCGCGCGAAGACGGAGTCGTCCACCACAAGGTAGCGGACGGGTTGATGGTCTTTTCTCAATAGCGCGGCGAATTGTTTCATGGCCTTCTCCTTGCCTCAGCGCGCGTTTTCACGAGCGATGGGACGGTACGGGTGACCTTTCGGTTTTTTCCTGTTGGTCGATCTTGTCTGATTTCTCTGGCTTCCTGGTCTTTTCGTCTTTCGTGACTTTCTCCCCAAGATCCTTGTCGGCTCCATAGTGATTCGCCAAGAACGTTCCCAAGCCTTCGAGCGAAATCACTTTGTTGGCGTAGCCTTTCAGGATGGCGGCGCGCGGCATGCCGCTGACTACACAACTTTCTTCGCTCTGCGCGATGGTCATGCCACCCGCGGATTTGATGGCTCCAAGACCTTCGGCGCCGTCTTCGCCCATTCCGGTCATCAAGACGCCCACGGCCATAAGGCCAAACTCCTGGGCAACGGAGTGGAAGAGCACGTCCGCGGAAGGACGATGGCCGTTGACGGGCGGGCCGTCCGAGAGAACCACCATGTCTCCGCGCGGCATACGCCGCACCATTATGTGGCGGTTGCCGGGACAAATGAGGACGCGGCCAGCAACGAGCAGATCGCCAGAGCGCGCCTCGTGCACTTCGAGCGAGCAGCACTCGTCGAGGCGCTTTGCGAACATTTCCGTGAAGCCCTCCGGCATGTGCTGGACAACGACGAAGGTGGAAAGAAAATCGCCGGGAATCTGCGACAGCATGTACTGGAGCGCGTTGGGGCCCCCGGTAGAGATTCCAATAGCGATCACACGTCGCGGCGGAAGAGTGGGGCGCGCGCCTTTGGTCACTCGGGACAATTCTTCAATGACGATGACAGGAGGCAGTTTGCGCTTCCCGGCGCGTTTTGCCAGTTTAATCTTGGCGATGAGCTGGTCGGCGATTTCCTCGAGGTGGCCGATGGCAGCATCTTTCGGTTTCTGTAGAAAATCGACCGCGCCGAGAGCCAGAGCTTTCAGGGTGGCGTAGCCGCCTTCTTTCGAATGCGTGCTGAACAGAATGATGGGCAACGGCGCGCGCTTCATAATGAGGCGCAGCATTTCCATGCCGTCCATACGAGGCATTTCCAAATCGAGCGTCACGACGTCGGGCTGCAACTCTTCGATTTTTTTCAGCGCGAAAGCGCCGTCCATCGCCGTGCCAACAACTTCGATGGAGGAGTCGCGGGCAAGGATCGCGGGAATGAGTTTCCGCATGAGCGCGGAATCGTCCACAACAAGGACTCGGATGCGTTCGCTCATGCGATGGCTCCGAGGGGCGTGGCGCGAGAGAGGCGCGAAACAATGGACGGAACGTTGAGGATCAAAACCACGGTGCCATCGCCAAGGATGGAGGCGCCGCTGACGAGATCGCTCGATACAATTTCACCGGGCAGCGCCTTGATGACCAACTCCTCTTCACCGACGAGACTGTCCACGACCAGGCCGAAACGCTTTTCGGCGGCGCCGATGACGATGACGAAATTCTTTTTCTTTTCGGGCTGCGAATCGATGCTCCGCAAGCGGCTGAGGTGATTCAAGCGCACGAGCGTAAGGATTTGCTCGCGGAGGCGAAGAACTTCGCGCTGATCCACTTTGTGAATTTCGTGGCCGGTGATGCGCGTGATTTCGACGACCGAGGAAAGAGGAACGGCAAAGAGGCGGCCGCCGACGCGGAAAAGCAGCGTTTGAATGCTGGCGAGAGTCAGCGGCACGCGTAGCTGAAACGTGGTGCCGCGCCCTTTTTGCGAGCTAACGTGAATAGTTCCCTTGAGCCGGTCCATCACCGTACGGACCACGTCCATGCCTATGCCGCGCCCGGAGACTTCGGTGACTTCGGCGGCGGTGCTGAAGCCGGATTCGAAAATGAGATTGAGAGCGTCCTGTTCGCTGAGGCGCTGCGCTTCTTCCGCTTTGATGATGCCCTTTTCCACGGCGCGAGCGCGAAGAAGAGCAAGGTCGATGCCGCGGCCATCGTCGCGGACTTCGATGACGACTTGAGTGCCTTGATGATAGGCATTGAGATAAACGGTCCCGCGCGCGGGCTTTCCGGCAGCCAGGCGTTCCTCGGCCGAGCCCACACCGTGATCTACGGCGTTGCGAACGAGGTGCATTAGAGGCTCGGCAAGCGAGTCAAGAATGCCCTTATCGAGGTCGGTGTTCTGCCCAGAGAGTTCGAGAGCGACGTCTTTGCCGCACTGTTTGGCGACATCGCGAACGATGCGCGGAAAGCGGCGGAAAAGCTGCTCGACGGGAACCATGCGAATCTTCAAAACACACTTGTGCAGTTCATCGAGAATGCGCGCCTGAAAAGCCAGGGCGTCGGCAAGCTTGGCGCGCACGGGATCGCGGGCATGCTGCTTGTCGAATTCGGTGAGGGTGCGGTGCAGCATGGACTTGCCGATGATCAGTTCGCCGACCAAGTTCATGACCGCGTCAATGCGCGTGGCGTCCACACGAAGAGTGCTCTCGGCAACGGCGACGGCAGCGGAGCCCGGAGCCGGCGCTCTGGGAGTGCGGTCGCCCTCAATTCCTTCCACGGAACCTGCGGCCGCTTGCGCTGCCTGGGCTTCCAGCAAATCGCCAAGCAGTTCATGCTCGGGCATTTGCGAAGCAGTGATTTTTTCGATGCGGACTTCGGAGACAATCGAAGGAATCCGGCAACGGTGGAACAGCTTTTCCTCGGATTGCGTGCTGGCAAGCGCAGCTTCCACGAGTTCGACATTCGCGGCCGCCACATTGTCTTCCGGGCGCAGGGCTATGACGGTGCCGCTTCCGTGAAGAACGTTGCGAATGAGCTGAAATGCCGCGGCGCGCATGAGGCTGTTCGGATCAATGCGAAGAGCGACGTTGTAAACCGAATCGCCGCGGTGGACCGCTTCGGAAATCATAAGCTGTTCGTATTCCGTCCAGGCAAACCGCTCAGGCGCTTGTGTCACTTCAGACGCGGCATTCGCAGCGCTTTCCGGCGCTCGCAGCAGACGCCGAATTATTTTATGAAGGGCATCCACGGACGGCAGCTTCGCGTCCTTCTGATAAGCGGCAAGCATCGCGGCAAAGCTATCGGCGGCGGTGAGCACGACTTCGGGAAGATCCGCGCCGTGGGCGCCAGCCACTTGCGGCGTGAGGACGTCTTCGAGTTCGTGCGCGAGTTCGCTGAGTTTGTTAAGCCCGCAAGCCGCCGAATCGCCCTTAAGCGTGTGCACAATGCGGCGAACGCGGCGAATGACTTCCTCGTCGGAAGGACGCGCCTCAAGTTCCAGCCCGGCTTCGTTGAGCCCCTGCAACAGTTCCGCGGCGCTTTCAAAGAAGAGAGCGCGCAGCTCGTTGTTGCGATCGTCGGACTGGCGGCTCACGTGGCGGCCTCGATCCGTTGATAAGCGGTGCCATTGTTTTGGTGAATCATGCGGAATTTCTGAGTGAGGCCGAACAGGCTCTCGGCATGGCCGACGAAGAGGTAGCCGCCGGGGTTCAAGCAGTGCCAGAACTTTTCAATAAGACGCTTCTGCTCCGCTCTTGTCGCCGGACTTTTCGAAATAGCGCAGGCGGCAGGTGTAGTCCACAGGCTCCATCTGCTGCTCGGTGTAGAGCCCTTCCTGTCCAATGCGAAGACTGGCGTAGCTGATGTCCGAGGCAACGATTTCGACTTTCCAGGGCGGAGGAATCAGCGGCTTCGGCGACGGCATCTCAAACGGAAGCGGATTGCGCAGGTAGTAGTAAGCCAGGGCATCGCAAATCAAAATGGCGACGGTGTAAGGCTCCTGGCCGGAGGAGCAACCAGCGCTCCAGACGCGGAGCGCGTAATCGCGGCGCTCTTGCTTGCGGCGAAGGAGATCCTCAAGGACGGATTTCTGGAGAAGCTCCAACTGCGGCTTATTGCGAAAGAAACTGGTCTCGTTGACGGTGAGGTTTTCGAGCAGAAGCGCCAGCTCAGCGCGGCCTTCCCTGCTGGTCAGCAGCCTGTAGTACGAATAAAAGGAATCAAGCTGGCAGGCTTTGAGGCGGCGCTGGAGGCGGTCTTTCAGGAAATGCGAGCGGCGTTCGTCAAAGTACATGCCGCATTCCTGGTAAACCAACGTCTGCAAGAGCTTCAATTCCGCTTCGGTTAGCTGAATCTGGGCAGTGGTGAGAGTTCCCATGGCGTGCGTGAACGACGGACCGTCAAGACGAAGGGGACTACCTGACGGAAGCGGCGGGTTCGGCGACCTCCTCGAGGCGTTTGTATTCGGGACGCTGCAGGAGCTTGGAAATGTCCAAAAGGATGATCAGGCGGCCTTTGAGTTTGCCGACGCCCGTAACGTAACCGGATTCGCCTTCGGCAAAAACGGTTCCGGGAGCTTCGATATCCGAGGGAGGAATTTTCAGCACCTCGGAGGCGGCGTTGACAATTAAGCCGACAAGCTTGTTATCCAGCTCAACGACAAGAATGCGGTTTTTTTTGTCGGGTTGAATCTCGGCCTGGCCGAAGCGCTTGCGCAAGTCCATCACGGGGATGATTTTCCCGCGAAGATTGATCACGCCTTCGATCAGGTCCGGTGCGCTGGGGACAGAAGTTATTTCCGGAACGCGGACGATTTCGCGCACGGAGGCGATACGTACGCCGTACGTTTCGTTACCGATGCGGAAACCGACGACTTGAAGGTCCTTTTCCATCAAAGAGTCTCCGGGCTCCTAGGAACGCGCCAGCTCGGCATATTCGAGTTCCTGGTCGCGATCTTCTTCCGAGCCGCGGCGCTTGCCACCCTGCTCACCCCGGCGCGCGCGCTGCTGGGCGGCGCGGTCGAGCACAAAACGATCCATTGCGTCGAGCAAATTGCGCGAGAGCTTTAACATTTGTTCAGCGGCGGCGGAAAGTTCGGTCGAGCTGGAGGCGGACTGCTGAACCAGTTCGCGCATCTTGTCCATGGCGCGAACGACGGCCTGCGCACCGGAAGCCTGCTCTTCGACCGCGGAATTGATTTCCTGCGTGATCTCGGTGAGGCGGCTGGTGGCCTTGGCGATTTGGGCTGAGCCAACAGACTGCTCGTTGGTGGCGGCGCCGATTTCCTGGGAGAACTTGTAGACTTCGGTGACCACGTTCGAAATCTTGTGAAGCGCGGAACCGAGTTCGTTTCCGAGGTTCAGCCCTTCCTCGACAATGCGTGTACTGCGGTCCATGTTTTCAACGGCCTGGCGAGCTTCGCGCTGAATGCTCTGGATGAGGTCGGCGATTTCCTTGGTGGATTGCGTGGACTTTTCCGCGAGTTTGCGAACTTCGTCTGCAACCACGGCAAAACCAAGACCATGTTCGCCGGCGCGCGCCGCCTCGATGGCCGCGTTGAGCGCCAGCAGGTTGGTTTGCTCGGCAAGATCATCAATGACTTCGATAATTTTGCCGATGTCGTCGGCGCGGTGGCCGAGAATGTTGATGATTTCAGCGGAAGATTGAATCGCCTGGTTGGTGCGGTTGAGGCCGTCGGTGGCCTTTTCCATGGTCTGGATACCGGTGACGACTTCCTCGCGCGAGCGGTTGGCGATGTCGAGCAAAACTTTCGCAGTATCGGCAACGCGCTGAATCGAGGTGACCATCTGATCGATGGAGGCGGAGGTTTCCGCGACGCTCGAAGCTTGGATTTGGGTGTTCTTCACCACGTTTTGCACGTTAATGCTCATCTCGTGCATAGTGCTGGTGACTTCCTCAATCGCCGAAGAAGCCTGGACACTAACTTTTGCGGACTCGTCGGCAGCTCCCGCCACCTGATTCGATCCGGCCGAAACTTGCCCCGCCGAATCGCGCGTGGTGCGCACAAGCTGCTGCAAACCGTGGGACATGCGCACGAAAGCGTTGCCGAGCGTGTCGCGTTTGGAGCGCGGAACCACTTCCACCGTCAGGTCGCCTTCGGCAACGGCCATGGAAACGCTGGCCATTTCCTTGAGGTAGGCCACCATGTTGTTGAAGGTCGTTGCCAAAGCGCCGATTTCGTCGTTAGTATCCGCGGACTTCGTGGTTTGGTCCTTGAACTTGGAGATTTCCTCGTTGGTTTGATCGAGAACGGAAGAAGACTTGGCCAACCAGGAGGAAGGATCCTTCTGGAGATAAAAAATCTGCAGGTCAGAAACAGTGGCGTCGCCGGAGTCCACTTGATGACGCTTGGCAATCAAAGGCTTCGCGAAATTGTCCGCCCAACTCGCTTCGGTGCTTTCCACTTGAATGAGCGCGGTGTGGACGGCATCATTGCTGGCCTGGGCTTCGCCGCGCTTGATGAGGTCGGCCATATCGGTGAGGCCCTTGTTGACCTTCTCCTCGTCGCGCGGATCGCCACTCAGGAGAAAGTTGTTCATGTTGAGGCGGTTCAGCATGATCTGATTGCGCACAGCCTCGATGGTGGTCTTGCTGTCGAGGGCCATACCGGCATTGTTGCGCGCCGATTTCGCCACGAGACCGCTAATGACATTCACCATCATGAGGACACAGAAAATGGCCAAAATCAGGCCGAAACCTGCGTAAAGCTTCTTTCCAATCGTCATTGCGAAATGCCTCCGCTCCCCTCAACAGCGCAGCCTGGACCGCGTCTGCTCAAAAACTTTTGCGCGCACTAGTCGGCGGCGCGAAATTCGAATTCCACGATCTGCGTGGTCTCTTCCGGCGCCGGCGCGAACTTCCACTCCTTCACCGCGTCCTGGCACGCCTGCACGAGCAAGGGATGCCCGCCAACAACGCGCGTGGTTTTAACGCGGCCATCGGGACTAATTACCACCTCGATCTTCACCTTGCCCGCGACGTTCATGCGCCGAGCGAGCTCCGGGTAGACTGGGGAAACTCTGGTCTTCACCTTGCGCCTGGATTCGTCCGTCAAACCAGACTGGGCAAACGAAACGCCTGAAAGAATGACCAGCGCACCTGTGGCGGCGGCAAACCTCTTCCATTTGCAAAATCTCATTCGACACATCCCCTTTGAGGATAGAAATACCCCAGCAAGAGAAAGGCACGTCGGATGCCACGTCTTCGTCATTAAAAAGAAGCCTTGTCCAAGACTCGAAAGAGGCCATAAGCGACAGAAAAATAGAAAGTTAGCGTGAAGCAGGATGAAAATGTCAGAAGGCGGGAAACCCTCCACTTGTCTCAGAAACCCAAAACACGCAGGGGGAAGGTCTCAGGCTGAGACGAGGGCGAAGGACCATCCGAATTGGAACCGTAGGCAGATTCGCAACAAGGTACGACGCGGTCATTGACTCAGAATGAGACTAGCAGGTAGGTTGGACGCCAGGGATTTCAATCTACTCGCAAATTGAGACGCACGTATTTCCCTCTTGTCCATGAACGGCGAGAAAGCTACACGATCACGAGGACGCACTCCTTCTCCGCTTACCAAAAAGGCAAACCCGCGTTCGGCGGCTGCCCGCCACGCGGACGAGCTGATGGATCTTGCGGTCGAGGCCGCGCAATCCCGGCACCTTTCAGGTTTCCTTGAACAATTTGCGTTACGCGCAACCCGCATGCTGGATGCAAGTTGGGGCGCGGTGGTGGTGTACAAGGGCCGAGACACTGAATTTCATGAGATGCCGGGAAAACGAGGTCCGACATCTCCATTCGCAGCCGAGTGGCTGCTCTCGAACGCGCGAGAAATCCGCAACGAGATGGAAACGCGCGCGTTGCCAAAAGAAATCGCTGCAAGTTTGGATAGCGCGGAAGAGCCTGAGACCGCCGTTTTCGTTCGAATCGCTTCGAGCAACAAAGAAAAACTGGGAACGCTTTGTTTATTCAGGAAAAGGAGAACTCTGGCGGCGGAGGAAAAGCGGCTGTTGCGAGCGCTGGCGAGCCATGCGGCGCTTTCGCTCGAAAACTTCCAGAGGTTCTCGCAACTCGAAAGGTCGAAGCGGCAATGGGTGGAAGACATTGACGCGATTAGCGATTATATCGTGGTGCACGACCGCTCCTGGAGAATTGCAAGGACGAACCGGTCGCTGGCTTCATACCTGGGAGTTCCGCCAGTTGCCCTGGTGGGAGAGGCGATGAGCAGCCTGCGGCAGATCGCGGAAGCAGGAAGCGACCTTCCCTGCCCTTTCTGCCGCGACACCCAACGCAAGCACGAAGAATATGTGGCTGCCTCGGCGGACCGGGTCTTTCTGATTTCCACATCGCGCACTCCGGGGGCGACGGACGACGATTCGAGAACGATTCATGTCCTGAAGGACATTACCGACCGGCGCGAAGCGGAGCGGCGTTACCGCGAGTTATTTGACAGCATTCAGGAAGGCCTATTTTTTGCTACGCCGGAAGGGCGCTTTTTGGACGTAAACGATGCGATGGTACGAATGCTGGGCTACGCATCGCGGGAAGAATTGCTTCGTTCGGACGTAAGCCCCCACCTCTATCCGGCTCCGGAAGCGCGCGAGAAATTCCTTGCCGCGCTGGCGGAGAAAGGCGTTTTGCGCAATTACGAGGAAACGCTGCGCCGGAAGGATGGAACGCGGCTGCATACGCTGCAAAATATCACCGCCGTGCACGACGCACGGGGGCGCATCGTGCAAATCCGCGGGCTGATGCTGGACGTCACGGAGCAAAAATCCTTTCAGGCGCAACTG
The DNA here is from genome assembly GCA_003224105.1 of Acidobacteriota bacterium. Taxonomy (GTDB): domain Bacteria; phylum Acidobacteriota; class Terriglobia; order Acidiferrales; family UBA7541; genus Acidiferrum. The sequence goes on from QHYL01000472.1 coordinate 10,690, forward strand.
CAACGCGAACGAGACTTCAACCAGAAAATCCTGAACACCACGCAGAGCATGATCCTGGTGCTCGATACGGCCGGACTGATCAGTTACGCGAACCGCCGCTGCTACGAAGCGGGCTATCAGGAGAGCGAATTGATCGGGCACCGGTTGGTGGACTGGGTGGAGACCTCGCATCGCGCAGATTTCGAAGCGGCGCTGGAGACCACGGCGCACGGGCACCAGGTGGAAAACCTGGAATTGCGCGCAAAACGAAGCGACGGCTCGATGGGCCATTTTTCGATCAGCCTGAGCCCGATGCGCGACGAACAAAACACGGTGAACAGCGTCGTGGTGGTGATGACCGACATTACCGATGCCGTGCTGCTGCAAGCGAAGCTGGCGCACAGCGAAAAAATGGCCACCATCGGGCGACTGGTTTCCGGCGTAGCGCATGAAGTGAACAATCCTCTGGCGGCGATTCTAGGGTTTACGGATCTCCTATTGGAGAATCCGGATGTGCCGGCGTCTGCACAAGAGGATCTGAAGATTATCCTGCAGGAAACCCAGCGCACGAAAGACATTGTGCAGGATTTGCTGAGCTTTGCGCGGCAGCGGCCGGTACAGCGTGAATTGGTGCAAGTCCACGGCGTTTTGCGGCAGACCATCAAACTGCGAAGCTACGATTTCGCGAGCCACGGCGTGGAAGTGACGGAGGAGTTTGAGGAAGGGCTTCCACCGGCTTTGGGCGACGTACAACAAATGCAGCAAGTATTCCTCAACATTCTGAACAACGCTTACGACGCAGTGCAGGAGTCCGGGCGGCGCGGCAACATCAAGATTCGTACGCAGCGTCAAGGCGAAATGATTGAAGTGGCGATCACCGACAACGGCACGGGGATCACGGACACGCAGAGGATTTTCGATCCGTTTTATACCACGAAACAGGCGGGCAAGGGCACCGGGTTGGGGCTGAGTATTTGCTACGGGATTGTGCGCGCGCACGGTGGAGAGATTCAGTGCTGGAACAATGAAGACGGTTTGGGAAGCACGTTTGCGGTGCGGATTCCGGTAGCAACGGAGAGCGCCTTGGCTGCGGCGGCTGCCAAGGAGGCTGGGCGATGAGCGCGCAGCCGGCAGTCTCCGCGAAGCGGCCCATTTTGCTGATTGAGGATGAGCCTTCGGTGATTGCGTTTCTGCGTGCGGCGCTGCAGCGGCGTGGGTACACAGTGGTGGACGCCTCTTCCGGTGAGGAGGGACTGAAGCAGCTTTCGAGCGGGCGGTACGCGGGGGTAATCTCCGACATTCGAATGCCCGGCGCGGTAAACGGGGCCGATGTGCACGAGTGGATTCAGAAGAACCGGCCGGAATTGAAATCGCGAATCATTTTGATCAGCGGCGATACGGCAAACAGCGAGACGCAGACATTTCTTGCAAAAAGCGGTACGCCCTGCATCGAAAAGCCTTTTCGCGTGCAGCAATTGATCGCGATGGTGGAGAAAACTTTCGGAAAACCATGAGCGAAGAGATGAAAACACGGTTGCTGGTTGTGGATGACGAGCAGAGTATCCGCCGGTTGTGCATGACCATCGGCAATACACTGGGATACGTTTGCATGGAAGCGGAGAGCGCCGAAGCCGCGCTGGGGCGGCTGGAAAGCGATGCGCCGGACCTCATCCTCACAGACTTGAAGCTGCCTGCGATGTCCGGCGTTGAATTGCTGAAGCAAACAAAAAGACTGCTGCCGCATACCGAAATCGCCATCATGACCGGGCACGGTTCCATCGAGTCGGCTGTGGATGCGATGAAGCTGGGGGCGTACGACTACATCGAGAAACCGTTCCGCGTGGAGAAGATGCGGCTGCTGTTGCAGCGCATGGCGGAAAAAGTTCACCTGGTCACAGAAAATGAGTTTCTGCGCGAGCGCGTGACTGCGGAAGACAAGCTCGACGGCATTATCGGCACGTCCGCACACATTCAGGATGTGATGCGTATGATTTCGCGGCTTAAAGATACACGGACGCCGGTGCTGGTTTCAGGCGAGAGCGGAACCGGGAAAGAGCTCGTGGCGCGGGCGATTCATTTTCGAGGTTCGATGGCGCAAACGCCGTTCGTGGCGGTGGATTGCGGCTCGCTCGTCCCCACCCTGATGGAAAGCGAGCTTTTCGGGTACGAGAAGGGCGCGTTCACAGGCGCGACCAAGTCCAAGGCAGGTCTCTTTCAGGCCGCCAACGGGGGCACCATCTTCCTGGACGAAATTGGCGAGCTTCCCTTGGAAATGCAGGCCAAGCTGCTGCGCGTGCTGCAAGAAAAAGAGGTTCGCCCCGTGGGCAGCAATGAGCGGGAGACCGTGGATGTTCGGGTCATCGCGGCGACGAATCGAGAACTGGAAGCAGCCTACCGCGCCGGAACGTTTCGAAAGGATTTATATTTCCGGTTGAATGTGGTGACCGTCCACATCCCTCCCTTGCGGGACCGCCGCTCCGATATCCCCGGGCTGGTGCATCATTTCCTTGATCGGTACGCAAAGGGATCGCAGATTCACGTAACTCCCGCGGCGATGAAGAGCCTTCTGCAATACGATTGGCCGGGGAATGTGCGCGAACTCGAAAACTGCATCGCGCGCGCCGTGACATTGGGCGACGGACTAACCATTGACGTCGCTGACCTTCCGCCCG
>QHYL01000473.1 GCA_003224105.1 Acidobacteriota bacterium
CACGTTGTTTGCCATGGTTTCTTGCGTTGGGCCAGGATAGCCGACGTGTACTAGAATGACGGGATAGTCGACCGCGGGCAGATCGTTGACCGGCAAGGCAAAATAAGCGAGTACGCCAAAAACAATGGCCGACACCGTGAGCACTGCAGTCATCACCGGGCGGCGAATAAATGGTTCAGAGAGATTCATCGATCTTTGTTCTCGTTACTTTGCCTTCGTCGGCGCGCCCGGCTGCATGCCCGCTGCGGGAGTGGCGCCGCCCGTATCCACACGCACCTTGCTGTTCGGAGCTACGGTCATCTGGCCGGCGACGATGACGTTCTCTCCCGGGGCCACGCCTTGGTTAACCACGACGTTATCGCCTTGCCGCTGGCCCAAGGTCACAAGCCGCAGGTCTGCGGTGTTGTCGGGTTTCACCACGTAGACGAACGGACCCTTCTGGCTGATTTGCGTGGCTTGGCTGGGGATCAGCACCGCTCCCTTTTGCGTTGCCAGCACCAGCCTGACGTTGACAAATTGCCCGGGCCAGAAATGGTGATCAGGGTTGGAGATGGTGGCGCGCAAAAAGACCGTGCCGGTGCCGTTCTGTACGGTGTTATCGAGAAATGTGAGCTTACCGCCGCGGACATGCTCTTCCGGATCGGAAGGCAGCCTCACCAAAGTCTTTAGCGTTCCGCGAGTCATCTCTTTTTGCACATTGGGGAGATCGCGCTCGGTTATCGTGAAGTCCGCATAAATCGGATCCAGGCGCTGGATTAGCAACAACCCGGTGGTGTTCGCCTGCACCACGTTTCCAACGTCCACGAGTCGCGCGCCGGCGCGCCCCTGGATGGGCGAGTGAATATAGCAATATTCCAGGTTGAGCTGGGCGGTTTCGAGCGCCGCTTCCGCCGATTCCACTTGTGCCTGATTGACTTCGACGGTGCTTTTTTTGGTGTCGTAATCCTGTTTTGCGATGACCTTCGAGTTGAGTAGCTCCGAGGTGCGCGCGAACTCCACCTTGGCGAGTTCCAGCGCCGCTTTTGCCTGGGCCAGAGCGCCTTTTGCCGAATCGAGCTGGGCCTGATACGGACGCGGATCAATCACAAAGAGCAACTGCCCCTTGGCCAAATCCGCGCCATCCTGGAATTGCCTCTGCGTAATGCGGCCGCCGACTTGCGGGGTTACGGTAACGGACTCGAACGCGTAGCTCTTGCCTATCTCGTCGAGGTAAACGGGCACATCTTGGGCTTGCGCCTTGGCCACACTCACCAGGGGCGGAGGTGGCATTTGGGGACCAGCGGCCTGGGGGTTCGCTCGGTTACAGCCCGACGCGATGGCAGCCAAAGCGCAAACCATCGCCAATCCCGGCGCTCGTCTGTCCATGCGCGAGACGCAATTCACGCCTCGAGTTTTCGTATGCACATTCATCCCTTGTCCGCCTACCAGGAATTTTACGACATTCTCTCGCTAAGACACTATACCGCGGGGTCAGGTCCCACAATTAGATGCCCGGCCAAACGTTTGGTTAGACGGGATTTGGCGCCGCACCCTCAGTAGAAATCGCGGGAATCGATGCGTTTGCTGGAAAGGCCGAGCTGCAGCACATCCATTTGGCCCGGCCGGTCAAAAATCTTGCCCGGGAAGAAAGTTTTCAGGAGCACGCGCACGCCCCCGAATGCGGCTCCCACGGCTATGGTAATGCCCATGAACAAAAGCGTGAAAATGAAGATCCTTCCCAGGATCACCACCCAAGGCGGGTCCGTAATCTTGTGCGTTGGCTCATTCCACGTGACTTCCGTCTGATAGTGGACTCCGCTTCGCAACTCTTCTGCAAACGCAGCGGAAGGGGGCCGTAATACCAGAGAGAGCAGAGAGCCCTTGCGCTCAACGGTCGTTCCGGCTTGCTTTTCAGCGGGGGAGAGCACTGCATCCAAATGGCGCAAGTGCTGCTCGGCTAATTGCGGAGTGGGGTAGTCAATCAACAGAAGCACTCCGCTTTCTTTTGCTTTTTGGTAGCTTGCGAATATCGCTTCCGCCCCAAAATCAAATCCGACTTCTTTGATGAGTGGCGCGAACTCGGAGTCCCCCAGTTTGTCGAGCGCCGCCCGGAAAGCGGCTGGTCCTAGAGCGTACCGTTGCGTCCCATCCGCAAATCCCTGCGGCAAAAATGCCCGAATTGGCGGCAGTGGCGTAGTGTCGGCGGATTTGCGCACGAGGCCGGAAAGTTCCCGCAGATCCGCGGTGGATGCAAGTTGCGGTTGATCCACATTCACCAGAAAGTTTCCAATGAGCATGATGAGCCGGCCGTGACCAATGGCCGTCAACTGCCCGACCGTGGAAGGCTCCAAGTCTGCGTCCAGGAGGGCCGTGTACACCTCGTATGCTCCCGAGGGATCGTGAAAGTTTTTCAGACCCACGTTTAAGGTCTGCGACCCGTTTGAATACGGCCTCGTGACCGATTCTTCCAATCCTGCTTCCGCCAAAAGCGCCGCGTCCTGCTCTGCAGGTTTCACTTTGACCGGGGGAGTCGTTGAAACCCAGCTCCCAAAGCGATCAGGAAGTGTTTTTTTGGTAGTGTTTTGGGCAAAAGAATACGGCGCGCCCGCAAGCGCGAGCGCTAAGACAAACAAAAGAAGTGTGTGGCGTCGCATCCCTACCAATTATTGGACACCAACAGGCTACCTTTGGTTGCGGGATTGTTCAACAGAAGCAGCCGCGCTGGAAACGGGCTGTCCCGGGCCCTTCTTGGCAGGGAGGTTCACGGTCATGCTATTCATGTTCTGCAAGTAGCTGGAAATGCCCTGAAACAGCCCTTCCGCCACCCTTTGCCGCTGTTCCGGCTGCTTTAAAAGCTTCTCGTCGGCGGGATTGCTCAGGAAGGAAATCTCCGTGAGGATGGAAGGCATGTCCGCGCCAATCAACACGACGAAAGGCGCCTTGCGCACGCCGCGGTTCTTTACGTTTTTCCCATTCTTCTGAGCCCGTTTTGCCAGAGAGTCCTGAATGTCCTGGGCAAATTCCTTCGACTCGTCGATTTTCTCGGTTTGCGCGATCTTCTTCACCAGGTTTTCCAGGTCGTGCACACCTTCCTGCGCCGTGGCGTTTTCGCGCGCCGCCACTTCCATGGCTTCCGCGGAGCCTTTCAGGTTCAGGTAATAGGTTTCAATTCCGCGCGCGCCCGAATCGCGGCTGGAATTCGCGTGAATGGAAATGAACAAATCGGCTTTTCCTTGATTGGCGATATTGGTGCGCTCTTCCAGAGGCACGAACGTGTCATCCGAGCGCGTGTAAATGACGTCCGCTCCCGGCAGGCGCTGCTCGATAATCTTTCCCAGCCGCAGCGCCACGTCCAGGCACAAATCTTTCTCCATCAAGCCGGTCGGCCCGATGGTTCCCGTGTCGTGCCCGCCATGTCCGGGATCAATCACGATGCGTCCAATTTTCAGGCCCAGTGTGCGCGTTAAAGTGGCTTGTCCATCGCGCGTGGGCTGCGGAACGCTTGCCGGGCGGACCAAATCCGGCTTTTCGTCCGCCGCAGAAGGCTTGTATGACTTTGACCTCTTCGCGCTCGGCAGCGTGTTGCGCGGGCTGGGCAACGAATTGGCCCCGGAATTCGAGGCTTCCAGCGTGCCGGTGACAACGTTTCTCGGATTGGAGGCTGATGTTTGGTCGGCCGGGCGAGCGGCTTCTTCGCTGGGGTTCTTTGCCGCCGCTGTTTGCGATTCTCGCGCCGCGCCGGTCCCAATATTTTCGTTTTGCGCCGGGTTTTCCGCCGCCCTCTCGCTGCGCCTGTTGCTGGCGGACCGCACCGGTTCCGAGCCAAACGAATTGCCGTAAAGATCAATCACCAGTTGTGCCGGATTGCTCGTGAGCACGGCAGTGTAATCTTTGACGCCGTTTACATCCAGCGCCACGCGCACAACGCCCGCATGATTCTGCGCCACGCGCACGGCGGTCAGCAGATCGCCGTCCACATGGATGCTGCTTCGGGCTACTTCCGGCGCGAGCCGCGCCGCGTGCAAATCAAAAAAAATCCGTTCGGGATTAGCAATCCTGCCGGAAGTGAATTCGACGGAGTTTTCGAGATCGATGGTTACGCGCGTGGCGTCGCCGTTGAGCGAAGTGCGGATGCGCCGTATCCGCGGAATTTCCCCGGAATTCGAGGAGGCCACCGACTTGCCGCCGGAATGAACGGGAGCGCTCGGTCGCGCTTCTTCCACGCCAACGGTTCTTGCCACCGCTGAGCTTTCGCGCGGGTTGCTCCGCGCGGTTGTGTCGCCGCTGTTGCTGTTTTGGAGCAGCGCCAATTCCGCCAGCGATTCTTCCACTTCTCGCTTCTTTGGCGAACGCGGAAAACGCTTCAAAAACTCTTCGTAAGTTCTCTGCGCTTGCGCGGCTTGCGCGAGCTGGTCGCGCTGTAGTTTCGCGATGCGCAGCAAAGCGTCCTGGCAATTCTTGTGCGAAGGATATTCGCGGACGAGAAACTCGTAGGAATCCACTGCCTGTTGATAATAGCTGCGTCCGAAGCGGTCGCCCATTTCGGTGTAGAGTTCCGCGACGGCCAGCAAGGCATCGGGCACTTCCGGCGCGCGCGGAGTAATCAGCGCCACGCGGCGGTAACTCATCACCACTTGCTTGTATTCGGCAAGGGTGCGCTTGTCGCCGGGCTTGGCGTTCAAGGCGGCGCGCTGTTCTTCGGCGCGCGCGAATTGCGCGGAGGCGGACTGGCGCTTTACGGATGCATTCGGGTCTGGGGCATTTCTTTTTGCGCCTGGCGGGGCCGCAAACGCACACGGCAGCATCAGGATAAAACCCAGCGAAACGGGGGCGAAGATCCAAATCAACTTTTGATTCCACGCGAACATCTCACTCCATCCCCCAACATCCCCGCGCCATCTAATTCATTTTCAACTTCACGTTTTCGGTATTCCCTCGAAATACTAATCCAATCGCGAACTCGTCACGCATTGATTTTGCAAGACTTAATCCAACTATTAAACAACGCAGCCTAGTACTTGAAGGGCTAGAGCAATCCCAAAAGGGAAGCGCAACGCGTTCGCGCAACCTCGATTTCAGGGCGCATAGTGAAAGCTTGGGACCGAGAGCGAAGAATTTTCTCAGTCGTTCGTAAATATGATGCGGCCTTCGGGTGAGACGTCCCGGTGGATGGCGTGCGAGTTGACGAACGCGTCAGGCATGCGGCCGGAGCCCGGACGGAAGTAGGCGTTCTGAACCTTCTGCACGTAATTCCGAGTTTCGCGGAAGGATGGAACTCCGTGGGCGCGGTCGACTGCGCCTTCTCCCGCGTTATACGCCGCCAATGCCAGATCGAGGTTGCCATTGTAGCGTTCCAAAAGCTTCCTCAGATACTTAACACCGGCGTCGATATTCTGTTGCGGGTCAAAAACGTCATAGGCGCCATAGCGTTGCGCGGTGGTGGGGATCAGTTGCATTAATCCCCCGGCGCCCTTATGGG
>QHYL01000474.1 GCA_003224105.1 Acidobacteriota bacterium
GAATCCAGTGCAGCCGATCATCGACATTCATGTCCACATCATGCCCTACGCCATGATGAAGCCTTCCGCGATGGAGTTGATGAAAAAGGGGCGCAAGGATTATGCAGACGTGGAGCGCTACTGCGCCGATCCCATGGCGTTTCTCGCATTTTTGGATTCACTTGGCGTGGAGCGGGCAGGGCTCATCAACTACGTCGCGCCGACAATTATCGGCTTTACTCCCGAGGTGAACGACTGGAGCGCGAAGTACTGCAGCGCTGCTCCCGACCGGCTCATCGGCTTCGGCGGCGTTCTTCCGGGAACGGTTCCCGATTCTGGCGCGGAAGTGGACCGCCTTGCGAAACTCGGCATTCGCGCCATCAAGATGCACCCTTCGCACCAGGCGCTCTCGCCGAATGACTACATGGAGGGCAACCGTAGCCTTGCCGCGATTTACGAGCGCGCGCAAGCGAACGGCATGCCGGTCATGATCCACACGGGAACTTCCATCTTTCCTGGCGCGCGCAACTTGCACGCGCAGCCGATGCTTTGCGACGACATCTCGATCGATTACCCGGATCTTGTGGTCATCCTCGCCCACGGAGGCCGGCCGCTCTGGATGAACGAAGCGTTCTTTCTTGTCCGCCGTCACAAAAACATGCACATGGACATTTCGGGAATCCCGCCGCAAAAGCTGATGGAGTATTTTCCGCGCATTGAGGACGTAGCCGACAAAGTCCTGTGGGGAACGGATTGGCCCGGGCCCGGCGTCCCCGAAATTAAGGGAAACATTGAGAAATTCAAGGCGCTGCCGATCGGCGAGGCGGCGAAAAGAAAAATTCTTTACGACAACGCAGCGCGGCTGTTCCCCAAGTGAAGCGCATTGTCCTGAATCTCGTTAGTTGAATAACCTGTTTTTGTACGTGCAGTGACCGGCTGTTCGTTTACTGAACATGTGTTCAGATTATGTTGACACGCGCAACAAAAGGGAACACACTCTCCTGTTAGGAAGGCCTTAGGGATCCTCCTGGCTCAGGGCGAAGCACCGTGCCGCAAAACCTTCGATCAAAGAATCGCAGTGGCCGCCAACAGCGGCGCTTCGTAGCGCGCCGCCTGGAGATTTTGCGCGCCGCGGGCAGGGAATTCCGCGCCCGGGGATTCGTGGAAACGGGAATGCGAGATATCGCGGAAGCCGCAGAGCTCTCGCCCGCGAACCTCTATAACTACTTCCAGGGCAAAGACGAGATTCTTTTCTTTTGCCAGGACAGCTCGCTGGACCGGATGAAAGCAGCGCTTGACCAAGCCCGTCGCGTCAAGGGAAGCGCCGCCGCAAGATTACGCTTTGTGATTATTTCCCATTTGCGCTGCCTCCTCGACGAAATCGAAGGTTCCGCGGCGCATCTTTTGACAAATGCTTTGCCTCCACGGAAGCAGCGCTATCTTGTGGCGAAGCGTGACCGATACGAACTAGGCGTGCGCAACCTGATTGCATCCGGCATGAGGGCCGGGGAGTTCGCTCCCGGTGACGCTGCGCTTGTGGCGCGGGCAATACTTGGGGCCTTGAATTGGAGCGTGCAGTGGTTTCGCCCTGACGGAGAAATGACCGCCGACGAGATCGCGGAGAAATTAGCGGACTATCTGGTTCGCGGCCTGCTAGCCAACACGGACTTCGCAAAACATTTTTCTGCGGAGACGGAAACACTGCGCGTCATTCGGAAACAAGTTTCTGAGAATAGGCGAGGGCGCGTCGCCGTTGGATAGCGCTTTCGCGAGGTGATGGAAAGTGGCTACATTCCCGATTGAATCGCAGAAGACGGCGCAAATCCGGTTCACTTTGAATGGCGAGGAAACCGACCTCTCGTTCGCTCCCTATAAGACTCTGCTGGAAGTTCTGCGCGAGGATCTCGGGCACACGGGTACGAAGCACGGCTGCGAGTTGGGGGAATGCGGCGCGTGCGCCGTTCTCCTGGATGGCAAGCCAGTGCTTTCCTGCCTGGTTCTTGCGCTGGAGTGCAACGGAAGAAAAGTCCTGACGGTGGAAGGACTCTCCGGCGATGGAAGACTTCATCCACTGCAGGATGCCTTCGCGGACCTTGGCGCCGCGCAGTGCGGTTACTGCACGCCAGGAATTCTGGTAACGGCGAAGGCGCTGCTCGACGCGAATCCGCATCCGGGGCGTGATCAAATCCGCGAAGCACTCTCGGGGAATCTGTGCCGGTGCACGGGGTATCTCCAGATTTTTGAAGCGGTAGAGGCGGCGATGGTGAAGATCGCGGAAAACGGGAAAGTATCAGTCGAATAAAGTTGCGCAGCACGTTGCGGTGAAGTGGTTCTGAGAGATGAGATGGCAGAACAAAAAGAACCTGTGAAGCCGTCGCGGCCCGAGGATTCGCGGCCGAATGGAGAAGGCCTGCGTGTCATCGGCGTTCCGCGCCGCCGGGTGGACGGCCGAGCGAAGGTGACCGGGCAGACACGCTTCGCCGATGACATTTTCCTGCCTCGCATGGCGCACTGTAAACTCCTGCGCTCGCCACATCCTCACGCGCGCATTCTAAAAATCGACGTTTCGCGCGCCATGGCACATCCGGGCGTATATCTGGTTCTCACCGGGAAGGATCTTCCCATCCAATACGGAATCCTCCCGGTCAGCCAGGATGAGCAGGCGCTTTGCGTCGATCACGTGCGGCACGTGGGCGATCCGGTTGCCGCGGTTGTTGCTCGTGAAGAATTGACAGCGTTTGAAGCGCTGGATTTGATTGACGTGGATTACGAGATTCTCCCGACCATCTCCGATCCCGAAGAGGCGTTGGCGACCCCTGAGCCGCGCATTCATGAATACGGCGAAGAAGGAAACATTCACAAACAAGTCGCCTTGGAATTCGGAGATGTGGAAAAAGGATTTGCCGAAGCGGATGAAATCTTTGAGGACACATTCTTTTATCAGGGCAGTACGCACCTCCCTATCGAACAGCATGCTTCGGTGGCTATTAAGGACCCGGACGGGAAGCTGACCATCTGGTCGAGCACGCAAACGCCGCATTATTTACATCGCGCTTTGGCGAAGGTGCTCGAAATGCCTCCCGCGCATATTCGGGTGATCGCCACGCCGAACGGCGGCGGATTTGGCGGCAAGAGCGATCCCTTCAATCACGAAATTGTGGTTGCTAAGGCGGCGCTGCTGCTCGACCGGCCAGTGAAAATCTGCCTCACGCGCGAGGAAGTGTTCTATTGCCACCGGGGACGCCATCCGGTGCTGATGAAGTTCAAGACCGGCGTGAAAAAAGACGGCACGATTACAGGGGTGCATTTACAAACGCTGATTGATGGCGGCGCGTATGGCTCGTACGGAGTCGCAAGCACCTATTACGCAGGGGCGCTTCAGACAACGACGTATCACATTCCTCGTTATCGCTATGAAGGCTGCCGCACTTTCACTAACAAGCCGCCGTGCGGGCCCAAGCGCGGACACGGCACGCCGCAGCCGCGGTTTGGACAGGAGGTGCAGCTCGACAAGATTGCGGAGAAGCTTCGCATCGATCCAGCGGAATTACGGTTAAGGATTGTCGAATCTCCGAACTCGGTCACTGCGAATTTTCTGAGGCTGGGCACGGTGAATCTCACCGAGTGCATCCAGCGAGTCGTGAGAATCTCGGATTGGAAAAGCAAGTTCCGCAAGCTGCGCGAAGGGCGAGGTGTGGGCCTGGCTTGCTCCGCGTACTTGACTGGGGCGGGTTTGCCCATCTATTGGAACAAGATGCCGCATTCGGGCGTGCAACTAAAATTCGATCGTGGCGGCGGCGTCAGCGTTTTCTGCGGGGCGACGGAAATCGGGCAAGGCTCGGACGATGTTCTTGCCGGAATTGTCGCAGAAGTTCTCGGCATCGATCCTTTCGATATTCGATTGTTTACTGGCGACACGGACCTGGGCCCCGTGGATTTGGGTTCTTATTCCAGCCGCGTGACGCTGATGGCGGGAAACGCGGCCTTACAAGCGGCGGAACGCGGGAAAGGGCTCCTTGCAGAAGCGGTAGCGTTGAAACTCGAAATTCCCAAAGAAAGGTTGCGCTTTGCCGACAAGCGCGTCTTCGATTCCACGGCGCCCGATAAAGGCGTTAGTTTCCCTGAAGCGATTTGCCTCGCGGAGGCGCGCTTCGGCACGATTGGCACAGTCGGTTCGTACACTCCGCCGAAGTCGCCTGCCCTGTACAAAGGCGGAGGCGTCGGCCCTTCGCCGACCTATTCCTATTCGGCTGCTGTCGTGGAAGTCGAAGTGAATCCTGTGACGGGCTGGGTGCATGTGCCCAAAGTTTGGATTGCGCACGACATCGGGCGCGCGCTCAATCCAACGCTGGTGCGCGGGCAAGTGGAAGGCAGCGTCTACATGGGGCTTGGCGAGGCGCTCATGGAAGAGCAGGAGTTTCGCCGCCTGCCCAAGCGGCTCTCGCATGCGCTGGTGCACAAATTCCCATCCATGCTGGAGTACAAAAGCCCGACGTCGCTCGACATGCCCGAAGTGGTCACCGAGCTGGTCGAAGATCCCGATCCTCGCGGACCGTTTGGCGCAAAAGAAGTCGGTCAAGGGCCGCTGCTGCCGATTATGCCCGCGGTCGCCAATGCGGTTTATGACGCGATTGGAGTTCGCGTTGATGAAGTCCCCATCACTCCGGAAAAGATCCTGAAGGCGCTCGCCGAGAAAAAAGCGGGCCGCCAGCCGCGTTTTGGCCCGGCTCATTTCCCAACGGTGAAATGGCCGGAACCGCTACGCGTTCCTCCGCCATGGGAAGGCGGCGACGGCAACGCGGTGAACGACGTTGATCGCGAGAAACGGCGCGCAACGAAAGAGAAGGTGCTCGCACCATGATGCGCCTGCCGCTATTCGAATTCCGCGCGCCCGTGTCGGTTTCCGAAGCTGTGCTCATTCTCGACGGCGAGGGGCGACACGCCATGCCTCTGGCGGGGGGAACGGATCTGCTGCCGAACATGAAACGGCGGCAGCAAGTCCCCAAAACTTTGATGAGCCTAAACCGTATTGCTGAGTTGCGTCAGGCACGGCTCACCGATTCAGGCTCGCGGCTCGGCGCTTGCCTCACACTTTCTGAGATCGCCGCTGATCCGCGCTTCCGTAATGGCATGGGCGCGCTGGCGCAAGCCGCGTCGTTCGTCGCGACTCCACAGATTCGCAATATGGCCACGCTCGGCGGGAATCTTTGCCTGGATACGCGCTGCAATTATTACGACCAGAACTACGAATGGCGAAAAGCCATCGGCTTTTGCCTGAAAAAGGACGGCGACACCTGCTGGGTGGCACCGGGCAGTTCCAAGTGCATGGCTGTTTCTTCAACGGACACGGCGCCCGCGCTCATGGCGCTCGGCGCGCGCGTTCGACTGGTGTCGCGTTCGGGTGAACGCGAAGTTCCCCTCACCGAGCTTTATCAAAACGACGGCATCCACTACATGAAGCGCGAACCCAACGAACTGCTCACCGAAGTGCTCCTGGATTCTTTGCAGGGCTGGAAGAGCGCGTACTGGAAGCTGCGGCGCCGGGGCTCGTTTGATTTTCCGGTCCTGTCTGTGGCCGCCGCCGCCAAAATATCCGAGAGCGGCGTCGTTGAAGACGCTCGCATTGTAGTG
>QHYL01000475.1 GCA_003224105.1 Acidobacteriota bacterium
TTCACCCTGGCCGATGGCATCGCTTACGTCCAGGCCGCGCTTGATGCGGGCCTCAGCGTGGACGAATTCGCGCCGCAGCTTTCTTTTTTCTTCAACGCGCACAACGATTTGCTCGAAGAAATTGCCAAGTACCGCGCCGCCCGCCGCCTGTGGGCCAAAATCATGCGCGACCGCTTCCAGGCCAAAGATCCGAGTTCGCTGCTCCTGCGCTTCCACGCGCAAACGGCGGGCTCTTCCCTTACGGCGCAGCAGCCGGAAAACAACATCGTCCGCGTCGCCATTCAAGCGCTTGGCGCCGTTCTCGGCGGCTGCCAGTCCCTGCACACGAACTCGCTTGACGAAGCACTCGCATTACCTACCGAAGACTCCGCCCTCATTGCCTTGCGCACCCAGCAAATCATTGCCCATGAAACGGGCGTTACCAACACCATCGATCCCGTCGCGGGTTCTTACGCCATCGAACATCTCACGAACGAAATCGAACGCGGCGCCGAAGAGTACATCGCCAAGATCGACTCGCTCGGAGGAATGCTGCGCGCCATCGAATCCGGTTTTGTTCAGGGAGAAATTCAGAAAGTGGCGTTCGAATTTCAGCGCGCCGTTGAGAAAAAAGAGCAAATCGTCGTCGGCGTCAACGACTTCATTGCTGAGGAAGAACGCTCTATCCCCACCTTGCGCATCGACGAAGAAATCGAGCGCTCTCAGGTCACTCGCCTCAAAGCTCTGCGTGCCCGCCGCGATTCGGCCCGCGTACAATCCTCTCTTGCCGAGCTCCAGCGCCGGGCCGCCACTAGCGAAAATCTTCTCCCCGCCATCCTCGCCGCCGTCGAAGCCTACGCCACCGTCGGCGAAATCTCCGACGCCCTCCGCCGCCTCTTCGGCGAGTATCAGGAATCCGTAGTTATCTGACCGCCGAATTTGTCCCAGTCGCGAGTCCGGAAAACGTGGTGCACCCTTTTGGAAGCAAGAAAGTAGAGTAGCCACAGACAAAGACCAATCCAGCGGGCGGCGTTGGATCGCGTCGATCCTGGGAAATATCGAACATCCAGCCAGACGGAAAGACCCCCGATCAGTACTCCAGCCAAAAGGACCACTCGTAAGCGCTCCACCCACACCCATTCCCTCTTCATCAGCAGAATAACGGCAACCGCCGCCACCGCGACATGCATGAAAAGGCGCGGGAAAACGGCCAAAACGAGGGCTTCATGATTCATCGAAGTTGAGCGAAAGGAAAGGCCGTAGACCTTCAGGTGTTGCGTGATGTCGCGAAATGAAATGAATAGAACGGCGGAAATCCAGTAGTAAAAATAAAGAAGCCAGCCTCCTATTGCCTCCTTGCGCCTTACGACGCGCACCACGATAAAAGCGACAGAAATATACAGCAGGAACGGGATTTGCATTCGCTTATTCCGCCCGGGCACAAGATTGATGTGCAATTATGCAGATCGCCTGGGTCTCCGCACCATAATGGCTGTCTTGGACAAGGTCAAGTATTTTGGGTTGTGCAGCGTTTTGGCATCCATGTAGCTTTCCTATTGCGCAGGCTGCCATCTCGCCTGCACTGGAGTATCCTTGTTTGGTAAGGTACGTTATGAAATTGATTCTTGCTTCCGCTTCCGCCCGCCGCGCCGAGATTCTTCGCGACGCGGGCTACCATTTCACGGTGCTTTCGTCGGCCGTCGACGAAACGCCCTTCCCCGGCGAATCGCCAAACGACCTTGTTCTCCGCCTCGCTAATGCCAAAGGCGAGCTCGCCGCCGCGCGCGCGGTGGGTCCTGCTATCCTTATTGCCGCTGACACCGAGGTGGTTCTTGACGGCCACATCTTTGGAAAGCCGCGTTCTT
This sequence comes from Acidobacteriota bacterium, assembly GCA_003224105.1. Classification (GTDB taxonomy): domain Bacteria; phylum Acidobacteriota; class Terriglobia; order Acidiferrales; family UBA7541; genus Acidiferrum. The sequence goes on from QHYL01000475.1 coordinate 1,845, forward strand.
CCGACGACGCCCGCCGCATGCTCGAAAAACTTTCCGGCCGCACGCACTCCGTTCTCACCGGAGTCGCGCTCATCCGCCTCCCCGACGCCGAACGCCTCTCTTTTGTCGAGACCACTCTTGTGCAGTTCGCTCCTCTCTCGGAGGAAGAAATCACCCGCTACCTCGGCACCGGCGAGCCGCACGACAAGGCCGGCGGCTATGCCATCCAAGGCTACGCCGCCCGTTATGTTCCCCGCATTGAGGGTTGTTACTTCAACGTGGTGGGCTTGCCGCTCGCGCGTCTTCAGCAAGCCCTCATAGAGCTGGGCTGGACGGAGCATTACTTCTCCGCCGCCAATTAGAATCATCGACTGACAACTGAAGACTTGATCTATTCATACCGCAGGCAATCAATCGGATCGAGGTTGGCCGCTAGATTCGCCGGGTAATACCCAAAGAACAGTCCCACGCCTACCGAAATCACAAATCCAATCGTCACCCACAAATACGAGAGTGTTGCCGGAATCGACGGCACAGTGACGCGCACCATCGTGGAAACGCCCGCGCCGATCAGAATGCCAATCGTTCCGCCCACCAGCGTGAGCACCACCGCTTCCAGCAAAAATTGCAGCCGCACGTCCGCCCTTCGCGCGCCAATGGCTTTGCGCACTCCAATTTCTTGCGTCCTCTCCGTCACGGAAATCAGCATGATGTTCATCACTCCGATTCCCCCCACCAGCAGCCCAATCGAGCTGATGACCGTCGTCAAAATCACCAGCGCTCCCGTCAGTTGATTCCACAAATTGCTCAGAAAGTCCGGCGAGCTCAGCTCAAAGTCATTGTCCTTGCCCGCCGGGATGCGCCGCAGCCGCCGCATCGCTTGAATCACCTCGCCCTGCGCGGTTTCGATGTTCACATCCTTTGGAATCGTGAAAATCATGATCAATTCTTTGGCTTCCGGATACTCCTTGCGGAATTTGCTTAGCGGAATAATCGCGAAAATATCCACTCCGGGGCCAAGAAACAATCCCTGATCGTGCTCGAACACGCCAATCACTTCATACGTGCTGCCGTTGAGGCGCACCGTTTTCCCCAAAGGGTCTTCGTTCGGGAAAAGCGATTCGCTGATCGCGGCGCCCAGCACCACCACGGGCCGCGCGTGCGCTTCGTCAAATGCGCTGATGAACCGTCCCCGCGCAACCGTGAACAGCGGCAGCGCCGTCGTGTACGATGGCTCCGCTCCGCGTACGATCAATTTCTCCACGCTGTGGTCTCCATAGGTAATTAAGTTCGTGTCTCCCAGGAAGAAGCCACGCGTCCCCACGGTGTTCACGTCCTCCACATCGGGGGCCGCCGTGCGGATGTATTCCGCGTAGTTGTAATCAAAATACCGGCGCACGCGAATCCGTTGTGGCATCCGCGAAGGGTCCGTTCCCGGCGGAAACCGCGTCAGGAAATAAGTCCTGGACCCCAGCGACTCCACGCGGTCTTGTACGAATTTGTTCAACCCCTGAATGATTGCCGCCATGGAAATCACCGAGGAGACTCCGATGACGATTCCCAGCACGGTCAAGGCCGACCGCACCTTGGACGACCGCAGCGTTTGCATGGCCGCAAGGAAATTCTCGCGCGCTTGCTCGAATGTCATCAGGGCCATTAGTCAGACCTCAAAGCAACTACGGGGTCCAGCTTGGCGGCACGCAGCGCCGGGTAAATCCCAAAAAACAACCCCACCGCCGAGCTCATAATCACGCCCATTACGGCCACCGAGGTTCGGACCGACGCCGGGAACGGTGTATACGTCCGCAGCACCAGCGCCACCAGGAACCCGAGCGCAATGCCGATGGCTCCGCCCGCAATGCACTGCATGAAGCTTTCCGTAATGAACTGCTTCAAGATGTCGCCTTGCGTGGCGCCCATCGCCCGCCGCACGCCAATTTCTCTTTTTCGCAGCGTCACGCTTACCAACATCACATTCATAATCACAATCCCGCCAATCAACACCGAGATCGCGCTTACCAGGATGAATACGCCGAAAAACGCCGAGCTGATGCTTTTCCACAGCGCCATGTAGCTGTCTTTGGTTCCAATGGAAAAATCGTTTTCCATTTTCCCGCTCAGGTGCCGGCGGGCCCGCAGGATCAGCTGCGCCTGGTCCTGCGCCGTCTCGAAACTCCCCGCGTTCGTTTTCACGTTGATGGTCAAGCTTGTTGTGTGCAATCCCTGAATCTCCAGAAACACCGGCAGCGGCACGATTACAAAATTATCCTGGTCCTGCCCAAGCACGCTCCCCACTTTTTCCATGACCCCGATGACCATGAACTCATCATTCCCGATGCGGATGTCCTTCCCGATGGGATCCACGCCAAGAAACAACCGCTGCACGATGGTGTCCCCGATCAGGCAGACGTAGGTGCGATGCTCGGATTCCCAGTTGCTGAAGTAGCGCCCCAGCTCCACCGTCCGCGAATCGATATTGGCCATGTTCGGCGTCTGGCCATAGAAGTTCACGTCCGTGGACTCTTTGTCTTCGTATCTCGCCTTGACCGACGCGCTTGCCGTCGCCCCCACTTCACCACAAGCCGTACAGGCTTCCTCGACTGCGCGCACGTCCTCCAACTCGATCTTTTTGTACTTCAGCGCCTTAATGATGATGTTGAAGTCCGTCACCGCAAAAGGCGTTCGCGCAATCTGGAAGACGTTCGTTCCCAGGTTGGCAATCTTGTTTTCCACATACGCGTTCGCTCCCTGCACGATGGTCATCACCGTGATGAGCGTGGCCACGCCCATCGTCAGCCCCAGCATGGTGAGCGACGCACGTAGCTTGTGCGCATGCAGCGCGGTGGCGCACTGCGCCAAATTGTCTCGTATGGCGAGCATCGGCCCTGGGGAAGCTCTTTCCGCTACTCTATCAGAATAAAAACCATGCTGTAGACACCGGGAGGTACTTGATGGGGTTGGAAGCCCTCCTACTGTCACTACGAAGGGCAGCGTTCGCGGGTTACCAGGGCCTCTCAAAAAAGCGATGCACCCCGATCTTAAGATCGGAGTGCATCGCTTGTTGCTTCTGGGGACGAGAGTTACTTCGGTGCGGTACCCGGATGCGTCTTCGCGTTGTGCTTCTTGCGATAAGTGTTTCTCGACAGAGGGGACTCCCGCGTGGCTACTGGCCCAACTTACAGGTTTCCAGATTGGATAGGCTAGTGGTTACTTTTGGTCGTTCTTGAATTTCACGGTGACCGTCAAGTGCATGGCCGTCGGGTTTCCGTCCAGTCGCGCCGGTTCATATTTCCATTGCTTCAATGCGACCTTGGCCGCCTCACGCAAGAAGACAGGCCCTGAAATCACGCTCACGTCCATTACATTGCCCGAAGCATTGATGAGCGCATCCAGAGTCACGTCTCCTGCGACGCGATTGGACTTGGCAAGCTGCGGGTAGGCGGGCAGCACAGCACGAATCAAGCGCGCCGGCTGAACGTCGCCTCCTACGGGTAACGTTCGTTCCACCGGAGCCGCAGGGCTTGGTAAGTTTGCTCGGAGAGGCACATCCGCGGCCAGCGGCGCTTCTCCGATCGCCGGTGCTGTGAGAGCTTCGGAACCTTGGGAAGAAGGATTCCCTCCAGAAACGGGGTGCGGGGAAACCAAAGTAAAATCGCGCAAAGGCTCGCGCTTTGCCGGCGCAGGCTGCCTTTCCGGCGCGATTGAATCTCGCGAAATTTCGGAAACCGCAGAGAGCGCCGGTCTTTGCACTTCTTGGGTGCTGACATCCTGATGGCTATCGCCGGTAAACCAAAGGACGGACCGCCGGCTCGAAGTATCCAACACTTCGACGAGAAATGGTCCCGTGTTTTCAACGGGGCCGCGGTCTTCCGCTATGGCATCAACCCGGCGCTCTGGCGCCAGGGACGCAACTTCGCCTGCTCGAGCCTTTCCCGTCGACTTATTCGCAATTCCGATAACCGCAGCGGCGACGATCAAAACCCCAAGACATGTCACCGCCGCGACGTAGCCCGCTCGCGCCCTTCGCGGCTTCGGCCGCAACGTAACTCCGCGTCTTGGCAGCTCCTCCTGTTGCAGGATTGGGGGAACTTCAAAACTGCTTTGCTCGAGCTGATCGTGCGCGCGGACGGCTCGGACCATCTCCGCATCGGAAGGCGGAGTCTCCAGGTCTTCTTGCGGCGCAACCCCTGGTTCTTCCGCCCAGAAGCTTTGTCCAACGGCAGCCTCCGGCTCGAAACTTTGGGGCGCGTACTCCTGTTCAAATCCTTGCAGCACATCGGCGCCGAAGGCTGCCGGTTCGATGTTCTGTTGCACAAACTCTTGCTCAGGTTCGCGGTGGAATAAGGATTGTTTGGGCGGAGGCTGTGGGCGAAGAGAAGGCTCGGGCTGCCACATCGATTCCAAATGCGAATCCAATTCCTCCAGTTTGAATTCGCGGGTTTCCTGGAACGGTTCAGCCGTCGCTTTGGGCAATGCCGTCGGAAGTACTTTTGGAGCGAAGGGTTCTGGTGCTTGCTGGCCCGTTCGGCGGTTCCATTCAGAGTCCCATTCCCTTTTCAGGTCTTCCGTCAACCCAGCGGTGTGCCCGGCTATCAAGGCCTCTTGGGGAGGAGCTGAAACCTGCCCCGTAGCGGAAGAAAGCCAGTACCGGATTTGATCCCGGCTCCTCTGCGGCAGATTGAGGAATTGCACTCCTGCAGTTCGCTCAAACTCCTGAGTCCAAACGACGCGGCCCGCCGCCTGAAACGAGTCGCCGAAGACATTCGTTTCGTGCGGGATAGACATGCAGCCCATGGCCTCGAAGGTGAACTCGATGGGCTCCTTGAGCGAGGGGGGCTGCTCAAACTGAAAGCACATGCCTTTTTCGCTCAAGTCAATGAGCTTGCCCCAATTGTTCTGGCCAAAAAACACCAGCACGATCCAGTTGAGCGCTTCTCTCGAGCAGGAACGCCGTTCGTTGGTTCTCCAATCGTGTTTGTGAGCTGCCGCTGAGGTGAACATGGCTACGCTTCTCCGTAATGATCAATCGGCTCCCCCAGGGCGGGTTGGTGGGAAGTCGTTTCGGTTCAGTTCTGCTTGTCAGGTTTTTTGCTGCCTTCTGCTACTGCGAATCAGCCTCCCGTTTGCGTCTTATCCTGTAACTCCGGCCAGACCGCGGGAAGATCAATCTGATTGTGGCTGGCCTCATCAAACAGGACGAAACCCCGGATATCCCCAAGTCTTTGCTTCACAAATTCCTTTAGCTTTTCTTCGTAGCGGGAATCCTCGCGCGGCCAGGGGAAGGCCCGCGAAATCTCAATGGCCAGCCGTGCGCGCTGCCTGGCTGGCAGGAACACCGGATAGCTCAGGTGGATGGATTCTTCCTGGCTCAGGCTGCCGTCGCCTTTGAGCCGGCTCATAATGACAACTCCGGTGCCGTCGGAAAGGCGGTAATCCAGATCGGTTTGATTACTCAGGTCGTAAGAGAGGATCAGGGAGGAGTGGGCTTTGTCAACCTCACGAAGCTGTGCCGCCACGTACCTTGCCTTAATTCCCTCGCGGTTCCACCCCGTACGCGTGCGTGTCTCTTCGGGAGGGTTTTTGAACAGTGGTCTACCCAGCGTCAAAATAGCGAGCAAAAGTACGACACCTGCGGAGCTTGCGATGATGAGCAACTGTTTCCTGGACACTGGTATCTCCGTGTCGCTTGCGAAAACTGAGCCTGCGATAGGCTCTTGCTTTCTGTTTTTTTGCCCGGTTGGCAGTCCCCAACAACTGCCACTTCCGGCGGGATGGAGATGCCTTAACTTCGGGGCAGGCTGGTTCCCTGCGAGTTAAGGTGGGCTGGAGGTTCGATGAGGAGTCTATGCCCGCGCGCGTTTGGTTGTCAACCTGCTTGGTGTCAACGCGCTACCTCGGAGTAAGGGGGTCTCGGCTTTTCAGGGCTATCAAAACAAAGGAAACGGCAGAGATTAAGCGAACACTGCGGGGTGTTACGCGGCAGCGGGTCTCCCTCTCACATGCAAAAGAAAGGGCGGCTACACGAGCCGCCTGAGTTCCCATCGCATTGCAAGGTCTGCGGTAGTCGGCGTTACTTCTTTTCTTCCGAAGGCTGCGGCGCTGGTGCGGCAGTTTGCACCGGGGGAGCAGCAGGTGTCTGCGAGGTTCCGGACATCCCTTCCTTGAAGCTGCGGATGCCTTCACCGAAGCCCTTCATGATTTCCGGAATGCGCTTTCCACCAAAGAAAATCAACACAATTGCCAAGACGATCAGCCAATGCATCGGACTTTCAAACATAAACTCCTCCCGCTACACACATAACGTAACCCAAGGCCATGTCGGCTTCAAGCATTCTCTGCCCGGAGACCTATAGAATAACACGGTCGTCGCCCGCGCGGCGCGTCACCCGCTCGCGGTCCAGGTACTCCAGCAGGGGGATGGCGTACTTCCGGGTGATCCCGGTTAGTTCCTTGAAAGCGGGCACCGAAATCCGGTCACCTTTGGATTTCTTGTAGCCGCCCAGGCGCGCTTTGAGTTCAGCGAGAGTTTGGCGGTGAAAAATCAGTTCGGGTGAAACGCGCACAAGAAGTTTCTCGCGCAGCAAAATCTGCAGCAACCGCTCCGCGCGTTTTGCTTCGATCGCAAGCTTGGCGAGCACTTCTTTCACTGACGGCACTTGCAGGCCTGCGGATGCGAAAGCGGCTTCAATGGCATCTTTGGCTCTTGCTTCTTCCGGTTGAAGCGTGATTTCCGAGCCTGCTTTTTTGACCAATTCGCCAGCTGCATCGAGTTTCTTTTGCGACGTCAGATCCTCCAGAGCGGCGCGGAAGGTTTCAGCTCGCACACGCTTTCCCAGGCTGGAGCGCAGGTCTTCCCGGAGCATTCCAGGCAGGAGCGGATTCTCTTTTTGAAATTTCTCGACCTTCTCTTGAATCTTGTTGCGAACCTCTGCAAAGATTGTTTCCGAAACCAGCACGAGCGGTTCCGTGGAAACTGATTTCACGCGGCCCGCATCGGAGAGTTTCCTGGCCGCGTCGCGGATTTCGTGATCCATCCAAGTAGTCCGCGCAATAATTTCTTCGTGGCCAAGGCCAAGAATCGCGCGCTCCGCCATCGCCGCAAGAATTTCCTCGCGATTTCCCCGCTCCAGCGTTTCGAGATACGCGATGCGTCCCGTGTCGCGCAGCATCGGGCGCCGCGCCAGCGGATCGAGAATCGTCCCTCCGCCAATTGTCACTACAGGTGAAAACTGCCGCACGATAAAGCGGTCACCGGGCAGTACGAGAAGTTCGTCCTGCAATTTCACGTTGGCGAAAGCCTTGCCGCCCGGCGGCAATTCCTTTTGTCCGTGAAAAAAAACTTCCACAATGGTCTCAGCCGTTCCCGCATGAAAATGCGCGCGCGTCCCCTGCTTCATTTTTCGCGCTGACGCCAGTAGCTCCAGCCGTACATCCACTCGCCGCGTTTTCCGGAATTTTCCCGGAGTTGCCAGCACCATGCCGCGCTTCAACGCCGTGTGCTCGATGCCCGCCAAATTCACGGCGGTGCGCTGC
>QHYL01000421.1 GCA_003224105.1 Acidobacteriota bacterium
TACACGTTCGAGATACGGCTGTAACTTGCAGCTTAACCCTTCTATTTGCGCCCGCCACCTGTCCTGATGTGCAGTTTCCGTTCGGCTGTCCCAGCGGTTTCTTTCCTGAGAGTTGCCTTGAAGAGGAGGGCACTTCAGACCCGTAACAGGCTCCTGTTCTTCACGGGGCGTCGCGAGGTACTAGTGGATTCATTGGCAGCGGCATTGCGGTGTTTGAGGGATTGCCAATCTTGAGAGTGATAAGTAACGTATGCGACAGTGGGATTCCCGAAAAGAGAGCAAGGACGGGGCGGATCACCACACAATGCAAGACTCTACGTTCGACCACCCGACCATATTTCGAGTTCAAGGCCCCTAGCCCTTGTGCAATTCCAGCTCGAAACGCAAGCTTGCCGGAAAAGAGCACACCGCATGGCTTTGGATAGTCGTTTTACCGGAAGAGAAGAAAAAAGGCTCCCTATCATGATGGAGGTAAAGCTCGCGTCCGCCGAGGGCGCGAACGCCGAAAGACGGGAGAGAGGCGTTCTCGAAAACATCAGTGCGCTTGGCGCTCGGGTCCATGCCGGCACTTCCTGGCAACTGGGCGAGAAGGTAGAGGTCACTCCGGCGGTTGGGGAAGTTCCGCTGCGGGCCGAAGTGGTTTATTGTCAGAGGCAGAGCAATGGCAAATTTGTTCTTGGGCTCAAGTTTCGCCGTAGTCCTGAGCTGTGGTCGATCCTGGAAAAGTTGAAGGGGCTGGTCCGCTAAGATTCTTGCCGCGCACCCGATGCTGATCCATCCACGGGGTCGCGCATTTCTCTTAACTTCAAAAATCCTGACCGCACTGGCGGAAAGACGGCGCGCACAGAAGTGCGGGGTACTAAGACTATATCCGTGGAACGGAGTACTAGGAGGTACTAAGGTGTTTACGGGATTGCCTTGCCCTTGGAGGATGACTAAGCTGTGTTACTCTCCGGGGGTTACCAAGAGCAAATTAGTAAAGGAAACCGGAACGCCAGGCACAGCTGCCGTCCGTGCAACACTTCAGCCCAGAGAGACCTCTCTCAGGGTCCACCAGCCCTGTAGTGCAGAACAAGACTCAAGCTGCTTCGCAAAAGGCGTACGCGTATGGGCTCGGATGGCCGCCTCAACGGCAGAGAAGAACGAAGATTACCCATCATGATGGAAGTGGGTCTAGCGCCGCGGGGACGCGCGAGCGGGGAGAGGTGCGAGCGAACGTTTACGGACAATATCAGCCCGCATGGAATTCGCGTGCAGTCCACGAGCGCGTGGCGAAGGGGCGAACAGGCTGACGTTACTCCGATGAAAGGCGAAATCGCCATGCTGGGCGAGGTCGTCTATTGCCAGAAAGTGCGCAACGATCGCTTTTTCGTCGGGCTAATGTTCCGGGATAAGCACATCCCCTGGACCATTTTGCAGAGATTCAACGGCCTGACTCACACTGACATTCTGGGAGCGATGCGCTGGTCCGACGGCAACGCGCGGCAGGCTGGCTCAACAAAAATCTAGGGTTGCGCGGAAGCGCGAGCGCGAATAGCTTGGTCGGCGAGAAGAGCTTGCTCGCGGACTCGATCGGGAATGTCGCGCGATTCGCGCTCGTAAGGGCGAACCGCTGGCAAATCCTCGGCGCGGCCGACGAGATAGAGCGCGCGCAGCGCTTCCCAGACTTGTTCGTCACTGGGGTCGACGATCGCTATCTCGGTGCCAGCGGCGACGGTCGCACCTGTCGTCGCAAAAATCGAGTGAATGCGCCCGCTGATAGGCGAGCGGATTTCCATCGTTTGTTCATGGCCGTAGCCAAGTTTGGCGATAATGCCACCTTGATGGATGGCGGTGCCCGGTCTGTCAGCGTCAATGATGTGGCCGCTAAGGGGGGCGATCAGGTGCGCGGGCTGCAAAAGCGCAACGATTTGTTCCCGACCGGAAGCGTCGCTGAAGCGAACAAGCGATAGCGCGGCGTTCCCGCGAACCGTGGGAGAAGAATCCCTTAACATTTTTAGTAGCGCATCGTGGAAGCCAGCGCCCCTGGTGTCCTGGCCCATCACCCAGGCGTCGGTATTGCGCACTTCTTCCACGGGATGCGTCGAGAGGCGCACGAGTTCGGGATACCAGTGCGCCACGTTCGTGTCGCGGCGCATGATGCGTTCGCCGATTTGCACCAGCGCGTGCTGGATGTGGCGCGGGCGCTTGTCGTCGCGTAGGTATTCGGTGATTTGTTTGTCGGGCAGCCGGCGGCCGAACCAGGTGTTCCACCAAAAGAGGAACGGAAGCAGCACGATGAGCCACGCGGTGAGATAAAAAACCAGGCGCGTGCGCGTGGACATGCCGTCGTGGGATTTCTGTGGCGGCGTATCAGAACTGTTCATAGTCTGGCGAGCGCACAACCATTTTAGTGGCGTTGGAGAGAAGCAGATCCCTCTCCACAAGAGTCGGGACTCGCAAAATTCGCTCGTCATCGCCGTTCGTAAACCACGCGACCGGGTCGGGATGACAAATCGCGTCTAAGGAAAGCATTTCTCGGAAGAGACGTCAACTTTCGTCGGAGGAAGCGCCAGGTTTGGCCGGGCCGGCAGGTTTGTTCTTTCCGCGTAGTTCCCAAAAGGCGTTCAAAAAGAACACTCCGGAAAGGCTGAGCATAATGAGGACCTCGAACAGTCCGTCGACCGTGGTCATCGTACCGCTGACGACGATCCACGCGATTCCCGCAAGCGGAATCAAGCCGAGCACGATGGAAATCAAGAGCATCACGGCAACCAAGTCGCCTCCTTACGAATTGCAGTCGGTGGCCAGTCTTTCATTCGCCAAAAAAGAAATCGCACGCCTTGCCAGTACTCGCGGCTGAGATTCTTCGGGCATCCTTCTCGGATGCCCGAAGAATGTCAACCTGAGTTACGTCTCGCTTCACGGCTTAAAGGTTACGTCAACGGTTTTGGCATCTTTGGCCGCGAGCGTCACCTTCATGTCCTGCTCGGGATATTTTTCGTGGACGAAGGCCAGCGTGTAGTCTCCCGGCGGTAGCCCCTTGATTTCGAATTTGCCGTCCGTGCCGGTAACCACGTAGAAGGGGCTCTTCACCACGTTGACGTACATCTTCATCCACGGATGCTGGTTGCACTTCACGGGTAGAAGGATTTCTTCGCGTGCGAAATTCTTGTCGAGAGGAGCGGACGACGGCGGCTGCGACTCGTTCCACTCGCGATTGTCTTTCGGCGTCGGATGGATGTTATGCGTAGTGGGATCGCTGTTGACGATCTTGACGTCCTGCCCCGCCATTACGCCAAGCATGTGCGGATGATATTTGCAGCCGCTTTGGTCGAGTGTGACGGCTTCCTTCGGAATGTCAAAGCTGCGTCCGCCGAGGCCGTCCTTCACGTAAACGAACACGTTGGCGAGATGGCCGCCGGTGGCGACCACAGCTTCCGCCGTGTTCGTGCCTTTGCATGCAGGGTCTTGGCTCATGTCAATTTTTGCAGCCGGGGGAGCGGTACCTTCAAATTTGACCGTGCCGCTGACGCTGGCGGCGGTCGCGGGATCGATCGGCGTGGCGGCGGGAGCTGCAGCCGGAGTGGCCGCGGGCTGCTCCGTCGTTTCCTCTTTCTTGCCACAGCCCGCTACGAGGACCAGTCCACACATCGCGGGCAGGCTGAGAATTTTCATCCAGCTTTTCGTTTTCATTTTTTTTCGCTCTTTCTCCTAAGAATTGAAATCTCAAAAAGGTTTTATTTGCCGGCTCCGTGACCGCCCTGACCGCTTGAGCTCGCGCCAGACGGCTTAGAACCACTCGCAGCGCTCGATCGGCCCATGGACGCAGAGACCCGGCGCTGCTCTTCGGGCGTGAGCTGCAAAATGTAATCCACCAGAAGCCGCGTATGGTCCTTATCATAGCCCTGGAACGAAGGCGGAGTCGGGCCGGAAAAAACCCAATGATTGTTCTGGCGTTTGAACAGGCCCGAAGGCATGGACGTGCCCGGGCTGATGGCTTGCGGATCGAGCATCCACTGCTCCATCCAATCGGGCTTCAGGCGGCCGCGAGCCTGGAGGAAATTCGGTGCGGTGGCGATGCGGTCGTGCGCGGGATCTCCGGTGGCATGGCACTTGAGGCAAGGCGCAGCCGTGCTGCTAAAGAGGCTGCGGGCCATTTCGGTTTCCTTGGCAGTAAGAATGGGAACTTCTTCCGGAATGTACGGGAACGGCTGGCGCGAAAGGGCCTGGAAGAAGCGAACGAGTTTGCCGAGTTCGTTTTCGGAAAACGAGAACGTGGGCATGCGCACCTGCAGATATGAGCGAATGCCGTTGCGATTCGTGTCTTTGTCGTTGAGCGACGGATTCTTAAGGAAGCGCAGCATCCATTCGGGGTCGACGCGCGCGCCTTCCGTGAGCAGCTTCGGCGGCAACTGCTCTTGCGCATCCTGATAGCGGGCCATGCCCATGAGAATGGTTTTCTGACCGGGGATGAGCTGATGGCAGCCCATGCAGTTATATTTCTTGACCACCCACCAGCCCTCTTGAATGTCTTTGCGATAGTCGAGCGGACGATATTGGTAGCTCGGAGGAAGAGGGAATTCCTGGCTGCCGAGAAGGAACGTGGTGAGCGCGCGAACCTGTTCTTTGGTGAGATGGAGATTCGGCATGCGCAGCTGTTCCGTGGGCGGTTTGATTTTGCCCTGATCCCAAATGTTGGGCTCGGCGAGCTTATGCTCGAAGAAGCCTTTGTGGTCATACCAAGGCTCCTTCGCGGGCCCTTCGGGCAAGCGCGCGAGATCTTCAGGATCCTTGATGGGCTCTCTGCCGCCACGCTCCGCGACTTCGGTTAGCAGCGCGAAGTCGAGGCGCTCGACGGGCTTGCTGCCTTCGGTAGTCAGTTCGGTGCCAATGCGGCCTTCGTCTTCGAGGCCGGAAATTTCATGGCAGCCGAAGCAGCCAAAGAACCTTACCCACTTCTTGCCCTCTTCTTTGAGTTTCGGATCGTCCATGAAAGACGCGTCTGAGTATTCGGAGGGATTCTTTTTCTTGAGCGTGATGAGATAGCTGGCGACGTCTTCGGCGTCAGATTCAGAGAGACGCAGGCTCGGCATCACGGTCATGTTCTGGACTTGGAGCTCGTGGCCGTCGTTGGGGCACTTGCTGCGATCTAAATCGAAGACAAAAGGCAGACCCTTTTTCTTGTAGTCCTCAGGACCGATGTCTTTTTTCTCGTAAGGGCAGTAGGGGCGCGTGCGTTCGCGGGCATTGTGCACCCAGCGAACGAGGTAATCGTAATTAGCTTTTTCGCCGACGCGCGTAAGGTTCGCTGCAAACGTGCCGCCTTGCATCTGGTTGCCTTCGCCGATGGAGTGGCACGCGAGGCAGCCGCGGGTCTCGAATAATTCCTTGCCGTGAGCTGCGTTCCCTGGTTTGTGCTTCGGGAGGGAATCGGGCAAGCCGGATTGCCAGATGTAAGCGGAGATGGATTTAATCTGGTCATCGTTCAAGCGGAAGTTCGGCATCTTGGTGGTCGGCCGGAAGTCGGTGGGCTTTTTCAGCCAGACGGGAATCCAGTTTTTGTTCAGCTTCAGGCGAACGTCCTTGAGGTTTGGCCCGACTTTCTTCATATCCTGGAAGAGGCTTTTGGTGGTGCGGTCGAGCTGCATGATGCGCAGATCAACCTTGCTGTTTTCCACTTTCAAAGCGACGGCACGCTCGTTCAAATGATTCGCTTCCTCGTTGGACTGGGCCTTGTCGGCCTGGGCCATGAAGTCACCGGCCTGCTTCAAATTGTCTTTCTTGCGTTGATCGAGCAGCTTGATTTCCTGGCCGATGGAGAGAAGGTCCTCGGGTTCCTTGTCGTAGCCTTCGTAGCGATGGCACCCGACGCAGCCGCGCTGGCGGAACAGGTCCTTGCCCTCGCTGACCACCCAGCCGACGTCATTCGTTATGAGAACCATGTCGGCAGAGTGGCAAATCTGGCAGCCAGCTTCGTAGTTTTGCGCGGTGAAGATCGGCCAGATCCAGTGTTCGTAATTGCCGTGAGCTTTCTCGACGCTGGTCGTGGCGCGCCCGTTTCCCTGGTGGCAGGGCGAGCAGCCGAATTTCTCGGGATCGTGCACTTTTAGCAAGTCCGGCTCGGGATGGCTGGTGAAAGCGCGCGCGTACTCGTCAGGCTTTTTGCCTTTCAAGGACATCGCGGCGGCCGTGATCTTTACCGGCTCGCGAATGCCGAGGTGACACGACTCGCAGCGGTCGACAATCTGCGCGGCGTCTTCTCGTTCCAGATTGGCCGCGTGCTCGTTGACGTTGATCTGGCGGACAGCGGGGGTCAGCGACTCCACGCCGTTTTGCAAGTTCAGCAACTGCCCCGCCGTAAGATTCACCATGTGATCGCTGAGGTAAGAATCCATCAACTCTTTTTTCTCGGTGACGGGCTTGAGGAGTTCGCCGAGCTCTGCGCTCAATTGCGTGCGCTCGTTTTTGAGTTCGTTATAGGTCTCCTCCAGCTCATCGAAATTCTTGAAGGTGCGTTTTTTGCCGTCCGGCATTTCGACGGTGCTGGGCTTGGCCTTGTATTCGTCAAGGTCCTGCTGCTTGCTTTTCTTAGACGACGCGCTGCTTGTCGTTTCGATGTCGTAGGTAGAAGCATTCACATACGCGCGGCGGTCGGTGAAGACGTTTTGCACGGCCAAAATGTCCGCGCCCAGGCCGCGCAGCTTCTCGTTAATTTCCTTGATGCGTGGCGTGGCGGATTGGCTGGCCGCCTCGTAATCCTGCTTGAGCTTCTGATAATCCGCACTCTTCTCGATTTCGTCTTGGGATTCTTTGGACTGAGTGCGTGCGCCCTTCAGGAAAGAGGAATAGCGGCTCTTCCACTCGTGCTGAAAAGCTTTCCAGGGACGCTGGCCGAAGTCCTCATCCCAAAGCGCCCAGAAAAGTGTGACCATGAGAATGACCATGCAAATGGCATAGTGCGGCGCAAGGGACTTGGTAACGATCGGATCGTTTTCGGGGATGGGCTTCTCGGGCACCAGTTCCTCCTAAAAACCTGCGGCCGGAGCCGCGACGAACATCAAACAAAGCGCCAAGCTGCGGCGCAGCAGGCTACACATTAAACCACGGCGTAATCCAAACGTACTTGATGTGAAAGAGCAAGCGGATGAGCATCTTGATCGGCAAAGCCACCATAATGAGGAAAAACGTCATCATGATGGAGTATTGCAACAGGCTCATGCGCTTGTAATCTTTGGGATTCGTGCGGCGGAACAAGCTGTTCACCAGCAATCCTCCGACGGCGAAATATCCGCCGACGACAATGGCGCCGAAGATGCCCTTCCACAAATTCGAAGTGATGCCGAAAAGATCGGGCAAATCGCGGTTCACCTCATAAATGAGCCGGTTGTGGTCCCAGGTCTGCCCGGGCCAGAACCACTGCCAGCCGGGCCCGCGAATGAAGGTGCCGATGAAAATCATGGACACCCACAAAATCACGAAGCCAAAAAGAAAAGTGCCGATGGCGAACTTACGCTGCTTCCACGTGTAGTAGCCGCCGCCAAGCGGGTTGGTGTCGATGTAAGGAATCACCATCAACCCGATGATGATAAGCGTGGGCATGACGACGCCGGCAATCCACGGATCGAAGTACACCAGCATTTCCTGGAGGCCGAGGAAGTACCAGGGCGCTTTCGCCGGATTCATGGTCAGGTTGGGATTGGCGGGTTCTTCGAGCGGCGCGTTCAAAGTAATAGACCAGACCATGAGAATGATGGTTACGATGATGGCGGCGAGAAATTCCACGCGCAGGAGGAACGGCCAAACGTGGACTTCCTTCTGCCAGCCGGGCTTGAACGGCCAGGTTTTGCGATGGTGCGTCTTGGCCAACGCAGGATTGGCCGCCAGTTCGTCGATGAGTTTGTCGTTGGCGTGCGCCTGCTTCCAGGCCAGATAAATGTAGAACGCCAGAAGCGGGATCATGGCGATGATCGGAACGTTGTCCGCGGCGGAGAGGATCTGCCAGAGTTGGTTCCAATCCATGGCTATTTCTTGGCCTCCTTGACCTCGGAGTCGAGAACTACGGGAGCTGGTCCCGAGATCCCGCCATCCTTTCGCACGCGCCAGAAGTGCACAATCATGAAGACCGAAGCAATGATGGGAATGCCAATGCAGTGCCAGATGTAAGAACGCAGGAGCGCGTTAGCATCCACAATCGAGCCGCCGAGCAGCCCGAAACGCACGTCGTTGTAAGGTGTCATGTGTAAGAGGGGCCCAAACGGGCCTTCATGACCCAGAAGGGGAGTGGCGCGCGCCATGTTTGTGCCCACGGTAACGGCCCAGAAGCCGAGTTGATCGTCGGGCAGAAGGTAGCCGGTGAAGGAGAGCAACAGAGTCAGGACGAGGAGAATTACGCCCACAGTCCAATTGAATTCGCGCGGCTTTTTGTAGGAGCCGGTGAGGAAGACGCGGAACATGTGAAGCTCGACGGCAATGACCATCAAGTGCGCGGCCCAGCGGTGCATGTTGCGCAGCAATTTGCCGTAGGGCACGTCGTGTTCGAGGTAAAGAACGTCGCGGAAGGCCTGCACCTTGCTCGGATGGTAATAGAACATGAGCAGGACCCCGGTGAGCGTCAGCACGAAGAACAAATAAAAGGTGATGCCGCCCATGCCCCAGGTGTAGCTGTAGCGCACCGCGTCGCGATTGATTTTTGCGGGATGCAGGTGCAGGAAGACGTTGGAGAGAACGCCGAGAGCGCGGTTGCGCGGCGTGTCGTCGTGCTTGTGCCGAAAGATGGAGGTGTAGACCTGAGTCTTGGTCGGCTTGCTGAGGATCTCCACCTGCTCTTTAGCTTTGGCAGGCAGATCGGTCTTCAGGGCGTCAAGGTCTTCCTTGAATTGGCCTAGAAGGCCGGGTTTGCCGTTGCCGGTCTTTTCTTTGTTCTCTTCAGGCATCTCTGCGCCCCCGTTGGTTACCGCTCAATAAGTCTTGCGATCTCGGCTACGCACTCGGAGCAAACTTCGTAACTAAAATCCACGCGTCTACACCGGCAGAAAAGACCCCGGATCATTGAAATGGCTTGGTTGTCCCTTGGGCCACTGATAAAGGCGCGAAGTGTCCACGACAATCTGGCCATCAGGAGCCAGTTGAACGTTCGCGCGGTCCATCGGGCGCGGCGCGGGGCCCTCGAAGTTCACCCCTTCGCTGTCATAGCCGCTGCCGTGGCAGGGACACTTGAATTTGTTTTCGCTGGCCTTCCAGTCCGGAGTGCAGCCCAGATGCGTGCAGCGCGCGTAGATAACAAAGATGCGGTCTGGAGTGCGGTCCACCCAGATGCGGTATTTCTGCTGAAACTTGGTATCTACCCCAAGCGCGTAGTCGGATGCATAGCCGATTTTGAATATGGTTGGAGGCTCAAAGAGAGTGCGCGGAAGAAAGAATCGGAGGAAGGCAATGAACCACGCGCCGAGAAACGCCGTGACGCTGCACCAGACCAGGCGGCGGCGTCCTTCGTTGGCGGCGCTGGGTGCAGGCCCGACGCTGGCAATGCCACCCGCTTGCGCGGCTTTGGAGGTGCCGACGGCAGGAGTGCCCACATACTTCGTCGCGTCCGCACCGCCGGCGGCAGGAGATTTCGCCGCCTCGGGCTTAGGCCCATCCGGTTTGGGTTTGACCGTTTCCGATTCCGGGGCTGCCATCCAGAGCCTCCTCGACTTTATGTCTTACTTCGAAATTCTTCCGCGGCGGCTGGCTGTCCGCCGGTCTTTCCCCTTGCGCCCTTGCAAAATGATGAGCGATTACAACTTCGTTCCCGCGCTTTTGACTCAAAGCACAAAAAAAGAGCGTAGCTCCGCACTGGATGCTCCACAAATGGGCCGCGCTCCCTGAAACGGGGAAAAGATACTGCGAAAAGCTTTCGCCTGAAAAAGAAAAATGAGTAGGGAAATCACACGGGAAGGGCAAATCGGCTCTCAGCGCCGGGTGCCCATCGAATTGGAAAGTCATTTTCTGAGAACATCGCGAGGCCCCAAACATTTCACCGGCCCCCCAGATTCGAACCGGATATTACTCAAATCAAAAAAATTCGTCAATAAAGTTTGCGAAGAAAAATGTTCGATGTACCGGAGGGCGCCAAAATCATCTCCGGCGCAGTTGCGGAGAAATCGGATGACAGGTGATTCCTTGAAAGAAATTGCGGGGAATCCCGCAAAAACGCCTTCTTCCGCAGGGAAGGTACGACACCTTGACAGAGATAACTGTCCCACCTAAGTCTTGAGAAATATGAAGTGCGATTTACACCGGAAGAGGAAGCGCAGCCCTCAAAGATTGCCGCCCAGGAAGGCGTGGCTACGGAAGAACCACTCTTCTGCATGCAAGAACTTGCTTGCTTCGAGAAAAACCTGTGATATATTCGCCCCGTTTTGGATTCCCCACTTTGCGAGTGGCCGGAACTTCGGGGTGCTTTGTGGGGAAGCGGCAAAATAATCTGGGGGAGGTTCGCGCTCAATGGGCCTCGTTCTGCTGGTGGTCATCTGGCTGATCACGCTGATCGGCTCGTACTTCATCATCGCGAAAACGTGGTGGTTACCCGTCGGCGCTTCTGCAGCGGCCGCGGCAATCGATCACCATTTCACCGTCTCCTACATTCTTATGGGGAGCGTGTTCATCCTGGCGCAGCTTGCGCTGGGATGGTTTGCGTGGAAGTACCGCGACCGCGGCGCGGGTTCGCAGCCTGCGCACTATTCGCACGGCAACACCAAGCTTGAGGTTCTTTGGACCATCCTCACCATCATCCTGTTCGTCGGGTTGAACCTGGCAAGCGAGCCCATCTGGTCGTCCGAGCGCCTTCACGGCGCGAGTCCCGGCGCCGTGCAAGTGGAAGTTACGGCGATGCAGTTTGCCTGGTACTTCCGCTACGCCGGGCCGGACGGAAAATTTGGCTCGACCAAGCCGGAGTTGGAGGACGCTTCGCTCGGCGGCGCGGGAGCGCTTGGATTGGATTCGAATGATCCTTCTTCGAAAGATGATGTGATCAGCGGAGTCATGGTCGTGCCCGTGAATCGCGAAATCGAAGTGATTCTCCGCTCTCACGACGTGATTCACAGCTTCTTTGTGCCGGCGATGCGCTTCAAACAGGACACCGTGCCGGGACTTGCCATTCACATGCACTTCACGCCGATTCAAACCGGCGATTATGAGCTTGCCTGCGCGGAGCTTTGCGGGCTGGGGCATTACAAGATGCACGGAATTGTTAAAGTCGTCAGCGATCAGGAGTTCAGCCAATGGCTGGCGGCACGAGAGGCGGAGAAGCAATAACTATGGTTAGCCACGATGCTCACGCGCACGCAGCCCCGCAAGGTTTCATTCGAAAATATATTTTCAGTCTGGACCATAAAGTCATCGGTATCCAGTATTTCTTCCTCGCTTTGGTGGCGGTGCTCACCGGCATGTTTCTGTCGCTGTTGATGCGCATCCACCTCGTATGGCCCAACGCGCACCTGCCGATTTTCGGCGACATCAAGCCGGAAACCTATCTCAGCCTGCTGACCATGCACGGCACGATCATGGTGTTCTTCGTGCTCACCACGGCCCCGCAGGGCGGATTTGGAAACTATTTCCTCCCGATTCAGATTGGCGCGCCGGACATGGCGTTTCCGGTACTCAACATGCTCTCGTTCTGGACGACGTTTCTTGGATTCCTCGTCCTCGTGGCGGCGTTTTTTGTGACCGGAGGCGCGCCGCTGCACGGATGGACCGGGTACGCACCGTTGAGCGCGCTGCCATCCGCCGGACCCGGTGAAGGTTTAGGCGCGGACCTGTGGATCATCAGCATCGCGATTTTCTGCATCGGCGCGTTGATGGGTGCGCTGAATTTCATTACAACAACGCTGGATATGCGCGCGAAGGGCATGACGCTGATGCGCATGCCGTTGACGTGCTGGGCGTGGTTCATCACCGCGATTCTCGGATTGCTCGCGTTCGGCGTGCTGCTCTCCGCCGGCATTCTCCTGTTGATGGACCGCCAACTGGGCACCAGCTTCTTTGTGCCGTTGGGCACCGTGAACGGCGTGCTCACGGGACATAAGGGCGGCTCGCCGCTTCTTTGGCAGCACCTGTTCTGGTTCTTTGGGCATCCTGAGGTATACATTGCGATTTTGCCGGCGATGGGACTTTGCTCGCAGTTGCTGTCCGTCTTTTCACGCAAACCCATCTTCGGTTACAAAGCGATGGTGTACGCCATCATGGCCATTGGCTTCCTCGGCTTCATGGTGTGGGGCCACCACATGTTCATGAGCGGCATGAGCCCGTACAGTGCGTTTGCGTTCTCGATTATGACCATGGGCATTGGTGTGCCATCGGCCATCAAGACGTTTAACTGGCTGGGAACGCTCTGGCGAGGAAAGATCCGGTTTTCCTCTCCGATGCTGTTTGCCATCGGTTTTGTTTCCTTGTTCGTAGTCGGCGGAATTAGCGGCCCGTTCCTGGCGCAGCCCGTGCTCGACATTTATTTGCACGAAACGTATTTCGTCATCGCGCACTTCCACTTGATTATGGGCGTAGCGTCAATCTTCGGAATTTTTGCCGCCACCTATTACTGGTTCCCAAAAATGTTCGGGCGCATGATGAATGAAACCTGGGCGAAGGCCCATTTCTGGCTCACGTTCGTCGGAGCGTACGCCATCTTCATGCCCATGCATTATTACGGCATGGCGGCGGGCTTGCGGCGCTACTCGCAGGGCACAGAAGTGGCTTGGATCAATGCGCTGGCTCCTATACAGAAATTCATCAGCATCGCCGCGTTCATCACCATTGCCAGCCAATTTATTTTCGTCATCAACCTTTTCTGGAGCATGAAGAAAGGTGAGAAAGCCGCCGACAATCCCTGGGAGGCCACGACTCTCGAGTGGATCACTGCAACGCCGCCGCCGCACGACAACTTTGGCGGAGTGACACCCGTGGTGCACAACGGTCCTTATGAATACAGCGTGCCGGGCGCGCCGCGCGATTTCGTGATGCAGACGGACGCGGAAGTTGGAGCGAAGAAACATTAAACCGGCCATGACCAGCTTCAGCACAACCGCAACTCTTGACGAACCCGCAGTTTCGCGAGGCAAACAGGGAGGACCGCCGCCGATTTTTGGAGGCGGCGATGACGGCCGTTCCGGCCCGGGCTTGCCCGATTATCCGACGCGTTTGCGGCGGGCGCGGCTGGGTTTGCTCGTCGCATTGACGCCGGTGCTGATGCTGTTTGTCTCCTTCACCAGCGCGTACGTCGTGCGGCAAGGATTGCCAACTTTGGATCCGCGAACGAATCAGTTGGTGCGCGACTGGATTCCGGTGAAGCTGCCTGCCCTTCTGCTTGTGAATACGTTGGTTTTGCTGGTAAGCAGCATAGGGATGGAGCTTGCGCGGCGGCAGTCGAAATTGGCAGCCGTCGCTGCTACGGCAAGACCCGCGGGAGGAGTTTCCGTCTGTGCGAAAGGGAAGACTCCGTGGCTGGCCATGACCGTCGCGCTCGGTTTGTAGTTTTTGTTCGGGCAATGGTTGGCGTGGAAGCAACTCGCCGCGAGCGGTTTTTACGTTTCGACGACGCCAAGCAGTTCGTTCGTCTATTTGCTGACGGGAGCGCACGCAGTTCACTTGATGGGTGGCGTCCTGGCGCTGCTGGTAGCGGGGCTTTTCGTTTTGTTCCGCAAGCCGGTGACGACGCGCAGCATCGTCGTGGACGTCGCGGGATGGTATTGGCATTTCATGGCCGCGCTGTGGGTTTACATTTTGCTTTTGCTGGAGTTTGCACGATAGCCGTTTGACGAGGAGGCCTGGGGCATGGCTGATTCCGTGGTTCCGCACGACATCCCGTCGGTCTATGAGCCGTCGCTGTTCGGCACGTACTCGAAGAAGATCGGGATGTGGCTGTTCCTGATGTCGGACTCGCTGACGTTCGGCGCGCTGCTGTACGCCTACAGTTACGGACGCATCTCGACCCCGAATTGGCCGACGCCGTTCCACTCGGAAAGCATAGTCAACGCCACGATCATGACGGCGTTCCTGCTCACGAGTTCGCTGACCATGGTCCTGGCGGTGCGAGCTTCGGTCCAGAAAGATGCGAAGGCACAAACGCTGTGGCTGCTGGCCACCATCGCCTGCGGAGCGGGTTTCGTGATTTTGCACGGGATGGAATGGAGCAAGCTGATCGCCGAAGGCATGACGCTGCCGTTTTTCCCGCCCGTTCCCGGGCACGAAGTGAGCGCAGAATTCGCGAGTGTGGCGAAGACCGTGCCGCAATTTCCATCCACGTTTTTTACGCTGACCGGCATGCACATGCTGCACGTAACGCTGGGCATCGTTTATCTTGGGGTGGTGGCGTTGCGGAAGAAATTCATTCCGATTCTCCTGGCGCTTTGGCTCATCGCCTGGCTCGGGACGCCGAGTTATAGCCCGTTCCACTACGGCGCGCACGTGCTGCTGGCGGCGGCGATTGTCTGCGCGATCATTCTGTGGCTGAAGCCGAAAGTGTACGATGCGTCGGACGTGGAAGTGGCGGGTTTGTATTGGCACTTCGTGGACCTCGTTTGGATGTTCATTTTCCCGTTGGTGTACTTGATGTCGGCAAGGATTCTTTAGGAGCCTGAAGAAAATGGACGAGATACAAATCGCAATTGCGGAGCGCGTGGCCGAAGAGCAACGCCATCATAAGAAGGGACAATTTTTCTGGGTCTGGGGCGCGCTGCTGCTCATGACGGCGATCGAGGTGTATCTGACTTACCAAAACATGTCGCCGGCAAAGATGCTGACGATTCTAATGGGCTTGTCGCTGATCAAGGCGGCGTTGATTATCGGGTTCTTCATGCATTTGCGGTATGAGATTTCGCGCATGAAGTGGATCACCATGTGTTCCGTGGTGGCATGCCTGATTCTGATGACCATCTTCTTTTTCCCCGACGCGGAGCGTATTATTACTCTGGGAGTGAAATAAATTTCGGGGTCGCGATGAAGATACGCTTTTCAATTTGGGCGGCCTTCCTTTTCCTTTGCAGCCTGTGCGCTGTGCCGCCTGCATTCAGCCAGGGTTGCGCGATGTGTTCCAGCTACGTTGAGGCCAGCTCCAAGGGCGGCCAGCGTGCGGTCAATAAGGGCGTCCTGCTCCTGCTGATTCCAGCCGCTGGATTCATGAGTGGCGGCTTTGCAATGGCCTACCGCTACAGCCGGAAGCGCGACCTGGAACAGGGCTGAATCCCTGAATCCATTCGTTTCAAACAAAGCGAAAGACGCTGGTACTAAGGGAAATTGGTACTTGCTCGCACCGCAACTTTCGTTACTCTGAAGTGTCTATCAGAGTGTCCCGCCCGAGCGTTGCCCTAGAACGTTGACAGGGGATGCAAGGCACTTCCCAGTCTGTAACGATCCCAGCGGCATGACATACTCGGTGACTTCCGCAGTTTGACCGTAGTCCGAAGCGCGTAGTCCGAACGCATCATCCTCTCCTGCGGCGCGTCGCCAATAACTCAGATTGAGCGAGACATGCCGATTGTTCTTATGTGCCGAGATGAGTGAGACCCGGCTCGACGAAACGACTTTGCAGGAAATCCAAGTGCAGTGAATCGCGATAACAGCGGCGTGAAATCAAGCCGGGGGAACTTAAGCGCGCCTGGAAAGGAAAGATAAGTATGAGACCTATGAAACACACGGAGGAAAAGATGAAGAAACCAAAAGAGAAGCGCAGCCACAAGTTGCGGAAAGGCGCACTGATCAGCGGGGCCCTTTTGCTCTGCGGCTCGCTGGCGGCCTGGGGAATTGTCCCACTACCCAGAAAGCATTCCAAGAACGGCGAAGCGGTGAGAAATTACGCCGTGGTGTGGCCCGGAAAGATGATGCGCTCCGGCAAGCCGTACTCGGAGGAAGGGTGGACGTGGGTGCACGAGCAAGGAGTCAAGAGCATCGTCACGCTGATACGGGGCGATAACGTGGATTACAAGAAGTTCGGCTTCGAGAACGTGTTGCAAATTCCCTTGCAGGGCCAGGAAGTTCCCACGGAGGAACAGGCGAAGCAATATCTTCAGTTCATCCAAGACCCCAAGGAGTGGCCCGTGGACGTGCATTGCGCGGAAGGGAAAGACCGCACGGGAATGATGGTGGCGCTGGCGCGGTACGCAATCGATGGCTGGCCGATGGAGAAGGCGCTTGCGGAGGCGAAGACGTATCGGGGCGGGAAAGACCTGGCGCAGTTTCGCGTGGAGTGGCTGCAGAAGTGGGCCGCGGCGCACAAGCCGAGCAGCGAACGCCGGGCTGGCAACGGCAGTTGACGGCCGACAGTTTATGGTTGCCGGCCCCTGTGGTTGGGGCGCAGAGACACGTGTACTGGGAGATGGCGAGGCGGACTCGCCGCTACGCAAGGCGGGCGGTCAGCGGATGCGGGAGCAGGGGAAACGCTCGCCGATACGCGTGTGGTAGTAGTCTTCCTTGGCCGGGGACTTCATCAGCTCATCATAGACGCCTGAGGGGACATTGAAAAACTGGCAAACCTCACCGCGGGAGAACTGTATTTCCAAAGTTTCCGAGTCTTCTTGATAACCTACTTGGGTAATGTCGACCGAGGAAACGGGGATCCGATGCATAAGGGAGGGCCCCTTTCTCCAGGGCGCCGGTTGCCGGGGAAGACTGCCCACTTCGGGTAGGAGTGACGGCAGGCTTTACGATGTCAAGCGGATGGTCAAGATCCTACTTGGCCAGGCGTCGCCACGCTCTCCGGTCGTCGCCCGTGGTAAACGGCTGATGAGCAGATTCTAGCACGAAAATGAATGCGATGAATCAACTGAATTGATTGAAGAGGGTGAAGAAACAGAACACAGAAGAACCCACTTTGATGTGCCGGTGCGGGCGTGGATTAAGACGTGGATGAAGAGGCCGCGGCTGCTTGTTTCTGCTCGAGGCCAGAATTGTAGTCTTGAGCCAGTCGCGAGTGAACACATTCTGGTGCGAAGTGAGCGAGATTTTTGTGAGTGCTGGCACGCGACTTTGTGACAGACGCCACCCTACAGGACATGCTTGGTAAGAAGGAGCCATGACGTACCGGGCGGGTTAAGGTCTTTCACTGCTTGAAACGTTTTAGAGCCGGAGTTACGTCTAAATAGGTACGCGTCATGCCCCATGGGCGCGCGTGAAGCTAGGGCGAAAATCCCATACCATCGCCCGAGTCATCCTGAAAAAAATTCAGGAGGTGTGGACTTTCCGATGGAGATTTGTAATTTGAAGAGTAGAAGAGCGCTTCTGCAAGGAATGGCTTGCGTGGCCCTGGGCGCATTGGCGTTTGCGGCGCTGCCAGCGGCGGCATTAAGCGGGCAGGCGGCTTCGAATGCGGCGCGCCCCGTGGGAACCATCAAGTCGATTTCCGGGAACAACATTGTACTGACCACAGACAATAGCGGTGACGTAACCGTAGTTGTACAAGAAGCGGCGAAGCTGGTTCGCGTGGAGCCTGGGCAGAAGGATTTGAAGGAGGCTGTGCCCATTGCTCTGAAGGAATTGCTGCCTGGAGACCGTGTCCTGGTGCGCGGGCAGCTTGGCGAGGACGGAAAAACCGTGCTTGCAACGGCCGTGATTGCGATGAAGAAAGCAAGCATCGCGGAGAAGCAGGCTCATGAACGCGAAGAATGGCGGCAAGGCACGGCAGGTTTAGTGAGCAGCGTGGACCCGGCGGCAAACTCCATCCATATTACGCAGCCGGGAATCGGCGAGAAGAAGACGGTGACCATTCATCTTACAAAAGACACCGTAGTGCGCCGGTACGCTCCGGATTCGATCAAGTTTGATGATGCGAAGCCCGCCACGCTCGAGCAGATCAAATCGGGCGACCAGCTTCGTGCGCGCGGCACTCGCAGCGCCGATGGAAGCGAACTGACGGCCGCGGAAATTGTTTGCGGCACGTTTCGGAACATTGCGGGAACGATTTCCTCGATCGACACCTCCGCAAATACGATAACGCTGCAGGAACTGGCGACAAAGAAATCCGTGACGGTGCGAATCATCGCGGATTCGCAAGTTCGAAAACTGCCGCTGCCGATGGCGCAACGCATTGCAGCGCGCTTGAGAGGACCTGCGGGCGATTCGCAAGCGCCAAGCGGTTCAGGCGGCGCAAGCCCGAACACGACCCAAGGGCAAAGATCCGCTGGCACTCAAGCAAGTGGTGCGGGACAACCCGTTTCGGGAGAATCTGGAAGGAGTGCAGGTGGAGGCGGAGACTTCCAGCAGGCGTTCAATCGCATGCCTGCGGCGACTCTTTCAGATTTTCAGAAGGGCGATGCGGTAATGATCGTCGCTACCGAGGGCGGCCCGAACGGCGCGCCATCGGTGATCACCTTGCTTGGCGGAGTCGAACCCATCCTGCAAGCTTCGCCGAATAGCAGTGCTTCTTCGATTCTTTCGCCATGGAGCCTTGGCGACGCGTCTGACGGGGAAGCAGGGAATCCGTAATGGCCGGTCATTTCGGCACGATCCAGCAGAATCAGGAGATTTGATGAGCTTCCGGCTGTTGCGAATTACAAGCACATTCTTCTTATGCCTCTTGCTGACGCTGATGCTGGCGGAGCGCTTGTCTGCGCAGGAACCCTCGGCTGGAGCTGCAGCAAACCCCTCTGGAGGATTAACGGGAATCGTGACCGATCCCTCGGGCGCAGTGGTCGCGAACGCTGCGGTCCATTTGACGGATGCGGGCGGCGCCTCCTATGACGCAACTAGCGGCAACGATGGCGTCTATGAATTCAAAGCGCTTGCGCCGGGAGCTTACACGCTGAAGGCCGAGGCGGCAGGGTTCGAGCCGTTCGCGCAGGAGAATGTGCAGATCACGGCGAATCAGGTGCAGCAGCTCAACATTAGCCTGAAGATTCATGTCGAACCTGAAAAAGTCCAGGTCACCGGACAAGCAGCGAACCAGCCAACTCAGGCGGTTTCTCCGAAAGGTCCTACGGGAGGTTTGACGGGGATCGTGAGTGATCCTTCCGGCGCAGGAATTCCCAAGGCGTCGGTGCGCTTGACAGACGCGAATGGCGCTTCGTACGACGCAACGACCAACACAGAAGGAATTTACCAATTCAAGGCTCTGCCACCGGGAGTCTACACGCTGAAGGCGGTAGCGAAGGGATTCTCTCTCTTCACTCAAGAAAATGTTCAGGTCGTCGCCAACCAGGTTCAGCAGGTGAACGTCAGCTTGATGATTCATATTGAGGAAGAAAAAGTCGAGGTGACCGACCAGGCGACGAAGGTGGACGTAGACCCGTCGAACAATGCCGGCACGGTGGTGATGAAAGGCAAGGACCTCGAGGCGCTCTCCGACGATCCCGACGAACTGGAGTCGGAGCTGCAGGCGCTGGCGGGTCCATCAGCGGGGCCGAACGGAGGACAGATTTATATTGACGGATTTACAGCGGGTCAACTTCCACCGAAGGCTTCTATTCGCGAAATTCGCATCAATCAGAATCCGTTTTCTTCCGAATACGACAAGCTAGGTTACGGCCGCGTGGAGATTTTGACCAAGCCAGGAACGGACCAAATGCATTGGATGTTTTCAGTGATGGGGAATACCGCGGATTTCAATTCCAAGAACCCTTTTGAAGGCGCCGGACCGCCGCCTGACTACTATTCGACGCATTACAACGGGAGTCTGGGCGGCGCGCTGGGCAAAAAGGCATCGTTTTTTTTCAACATCGAACGCCGAAATCTCAATGACCTTTCTGTCGTGGACACGCCTTTTGTGGACCCCACGACGTTGCAAATCACGCAGTTTATCGGCGCGTTTCCAAACCCGAGGACCCGCACGAACGTAAGCCAGCGGTTCGACTTTCAAGTCACTCCAAACAATACTCTGACGACGCGCTACCAGTATTGGCGCAACAACGAGAGCAATGATGGGATTGACGCCCTGACCTTGCCGACTGCGGCCTTTGACCTGCTTAATACGGAACATACATTTCAAGCGACCGACACGCAAGTGCTGAGCCCTCGAACGATTAACGAAACCCGCTTTCAATACATTCACCAGGAACGAGATCAGAATCCGCTGAACGTGATACCCACGATCTCGATTCAGGGAGCTTTTACCGCCGGTGGAAACAATGGCGGCGTGTCCCTGGATACGCAAAACCGGTATGAACTTCAGAACATCACCTATGTGAGTGTTGGAAAGCACGCCATCAAGTATGGCGGACGATTGCGGGCCACCACCGAGGACAACTTCTCGAATGCACAGTTTAACGGCGCCTACGTGTTTGCTTCGCGGGCAAATCCGGGGCAGACCATCCCGTGCGCGATGCTCAACCCTGCCCCCGGAGGCGTGCTGACCGGACTTCAGGCTTATCAGATTACCGTGAATTGCCAGGCACAGGATGTACCAATGATTGGAACTAATGGGATCATCGCGAACGGCGGCGGCGCAACCAATTATTCGCTGAATTCCAATGTTTCAGGAGCAGCAGAGGCAAAGGTAACCTGGTTTGATGGCGCGCTCTTTCTGCAGGATGATTGGAGGCTCCGGCCCAACCTCACACTGAGCACGGGCCTGCGTTATGAAACGCAGAACAATCTTGGAGACCACGCCGATTTTGCTCCTCGAATTGGCATTGCCTGGGGCCTGGGCGGAAATGGAAAAAACAAGGCACCTAAGACCGTCCTGCGCGCGGGGTACGGCATTTTCTATGACCGCTTTACTTCTGACCTCGCTTTGCAGCAGCAACTGCAGAACGGCATCGTTCAGCAGCAGTTCTTAGTTCAGAACCCGAGCTTCTTTGACCCCGACGACACGACTCAGGTGCAGTCGCAGGCGAATGCCACGCCGCAAGTCATTTACGTCCCTAATTTACAGCTGCGCACGCCCTACGTCATGCAGGGCGGGGCAACCGTCGAACGCCAACTGAGTAAGTATGCCAACCTGTCGGTTAAATACCTCAATTCGCGCGGAGTCCACCAGTTTTATACGAAGTATGTCCCGAATCCTGCAGTCCCGCCTACGACGCCACAGATTACATACGAATACGCGTCTGGCGGAATCTTCAAGCAGAATCAGCTCATCGTGAACAGCCGGGTGCAAATGGGAACAAGGCTCTCTTTGTGGGGCTATTACACGTTGAACTACTCGCACAGCGACACTTCTGGCGCCAGCTATATCCCATCCATCCCCTGCGGAGCTCCCGGTCTTCTCTCAGGAACACCTTGCGGCATTGATGAGGACTATGGCCGGGCATCGTTCGACGTGCGGAATCGCGCATTCGTTGGCGGCTCCATCAGCATGCCCTGGGGGCTTCGGGCGAGCCCGTTCTTGGTCGCGCAGTCCGGTTCTCCTTTCAATATCACGACTGGCGAGGATTTGTACGGGATCAATACGTACAACGCGCGCCCAACCGTTGGGACGTGCGGTAACCCTGGAGTAGTCTCCACTGCCTATGGCTGCTTCAATCTGGTGACGCAGCCCGGGCAAGTTGGTATTCCCATTAACGAAGAGACAGGACCGGCCCGGTTTGCTCTGAACATGCGGTTCAGCAAAACGTTCGGTTTTGGAGAGAAGAAAGAAACGGCTGGCGGAGGCGGCGGCCCACGCGGAGGCACCTTCGGCCGCGTGCCACACGAACATGGCGGAGGGATGTTCGGCAGCAACCCCTCCGATAACCGCTATAACCTGACATTCAGCGTCAACGCGCGGAACATCTTCAACAGAGTGAACCTCAACAATCCGATTGGCAATCTGAGTTCGCCATTGTTCGGCCAGTCCAACAGTCTGGCAGGCGGACCGTTTTCGTCTTCCACGGCGAACCGCAAGATTGAACTGCAGCTTCTATTCAATTTTTAGCGTCTTAACACCTTGTTTCATACATCGGGCATCAACGTCCTTAA
>QHYL01000476.1 GCA_003224105.1 Acidobacteriota bacterium
AAGAGGAAGCGCAAATCTATCTTGGCATCGTAGCCCGCGGTGGCTCCGCAGGTGACCAAGCGGCCGGCAGGCGCGAGGCTCGCGAGACTGTCTTCCCATGTGGCGGTGCCGACGTGTTCGAAAACGACATCCACGCCACGCTTGTTGGTGATGCGGCGAACTTCGTCGCGAATTTTTTGGGATTTGTTATGGATGAGGTGATCGGCGCCGAGTTGTTTGGCCTTGGAGAGTTTTTGATCGGAACCTGCGGTGGCGATGACGCGCGCGCCGAAGAATTTGGCAATTTGAATCGCCGCGCTGCCGACGCCGCTACCCGCGCCGAGAATGAGGACGTCTTCGCCAGGCTGCAATTGCGCGCGAGTGATGAGCATGTGCCAAGCGGTTTGGAAAACGAGCGGAATCGCCGCAGCTTCTTCCCATCTGAGATTCTCGGGATAAGGGAGGCAGTTGACTTCCGGGGCGCGGACAAATTCCGCGCAGCCACCGTCAATCATGTAGCCGAGGTTCGTGGCTTGGCGGCAGTGGTTATCGAGGCCGGCAAGGCAGGCCGGGCATTTGCCGCAGCTTACGAGCGGTGCGAGCACAACTTTCTGGCCGACGCGCACGTTGGTGACGTCGGCGCCAATTTTCGCGATTTCGCCGGCAACGTCACTTCCGGGAACGTGCGGAAGCGGGATCGGCACATTGGGCAAGCCGAGGCGGACCCAAAGGTCAAGATGATTCAGCGCGCAAGCCCTTACGCGGACGAGGACATCGTTTGCACGGAATCCTGGCTCCGGCGCGTCCTCGTATTTGAGCACGTCCGGAGCCCCATGCTGACGGAAAACGATTGCCTTCATGAGACCTCCGCGGTTGCAAAACCGAACGGTAGCATTGAGGAGTCAGAGTGTCCAGAAAGCGACGCGCATTGACAGCGAGGATGGCGCGCCGTAGGCTCAAGGATGAAACGGCCTATTGTACGGCCTCCCTGTAATGGCAGGAGTGGCCGTAACGCCAATGAATGTCTGAAGCTCATGGACCTGTTCGAAGAAATCGTAAAGATGAGGCGCGGGGGACAGCGCGGGGCGCTGGCCACCATCGTGCACACCAACGGCTCGATTCCGAGTTATGAAAGCTCGCGGATGTTGGTGCGCGAAGACGGCTCGATGGCGGGAACGATTGGCGGCGGATGCGTGGAGGCGGAAGTGTGGGCCGCAGCGAAGGAAGTGATGCAGAAGGAAGCGCCACGCAAAATGGTCTTCCATCTGAACAATGAGGCAAGCTACGACAACGGACTGATTTGTGGGGGCACGCTGGAAGTGTTTGTCGAGCCGATTTTGCCGCAGCCCGTTGTGTATTTGTTTGGCGGAGGGCATGTCTCGATGGCGGTGGCGAAGGCAGCGCACGCAGCGGGATTTGGCATTGTCGTGGTGGACGACCGCGAGGCGTTTGCGAACAAAGAACGCTTCCCGATGGCGCAGGAAGTCCATACGAGCTATGAAAATGCCTTCGAGAAAATCAAGCCGAACGCGGCAAGCTATCTACTGATTGTGACGCGCGGGCATAAAGAGGACATGCGCGTACTGGCGTGGGCGGTGAGAACGGAAGCGCGCTACGTGGGAATGATTGGAAGCAAGCGCAAAGTGATGTCGGTTTACAAGGCGCTGGAGAACGAGGGCTACAAGCCCGAAGAATTCGAGCGCGTATTTGCGCCGATGGGGCTGGACATTGGGGCGCTTTCGCCTGAAGAAATTGCCGTGAGCATCACCGCGGAGTTGGTGGCGGTCCGGCGAAACGCATCCAACGCGGAGCACAAGAAATTGAAGGTGGAGACGCGCCCGGCGGTTCATTCCGTGGGCCATGCTACCGGCGAGCGATGAAAGGGACACATGCTGGCCGCCGTCATCCTGTCCGGCGGGGCTTCAAGCCGCATGGGCTCGCCCAAGGCATTACTTCCCTACCAGGGACGGCCCTTCCTCGAACATTTGCTTGAAATCACAACGCGGCCGGAAATTGGAGCGCGCAAGGTAGTCCTGGGAGCGGATGCGGATTCCATTGCCAAAGTCATTCCGCTGAAAGCGAATGAGATCGTCATCAACCCGGATTGGGAAAAAGGACAACTGAGTTCGATTCAAGCGGCGGTGCGGAAATTGCCCGCCGGAACCGACGGCATGCTGCTCTTCCTGATTGATCATCCATTGATCAGCTCGGCGCTGGTTGGAGAATTGATTCAGCAGTTTTATAAGTCAAGAAAACCGATTGTATTGCCGCTTTACGAGGGGCGCCGCGGACATCCGGTCATTTTTGCGGCGTCATTGTATCACGAACTGCTGCGGGCGCCTCTGGAGACGGGCGCAAGGGCCGTCGTGTGGGCGCACGCGAGTGAAGTCGCAGAAGTTCCCACCAGCGAAGAAGGCTGCGTGCTGAACCTGAACGATCCGGAAACAATGAATCGCGCGATTGGGGAAGAGAGTTAGCTGAGCGCCGAGAGTATTTGCAGGAGCGCGACGACGGCATCGGCGGCGAGCTGGGCGCCGTGAAAAGTGGCTTGAGGAAGGCCGCCGAGTGATGCGGACAGAGAATCGGCGGTGATCGCGCGGGCCTCCGCTGGGGTGATGTTGCTCAACTGTTCGGTCACAAGAGAAGCGCAGGCAATCGCCGTGGTGCATCCGCGGCAGAGAAACCGAGTCTCGGCGATGCGGCCGGACTCGAAACGCGCAAAGAGTTTCAGAACATCTCCACAGACCGGATTGATCGCTTCCACAACCGCCGTGGCGCCGGGCAGTTCGCCCGAATTACGCGGATTGCGGAAGTGATCGAGAACTGCATCGCTAAACATTTTTGAAGCCTTCAGTTGCCAGTCGCCCGTTATCATTCCCAGTCATTCTCCCTGGCGGGCTTTAACGTCTATTAAGAATACGACTACCGCGGCCCAGAAGCTTTCTTCGGAGGCAGATATTTTTTCTCGATCGAGGCGATGACCACGTAATTGGGGTCAACCATCTCGGTCAGATGAACTTTTGCAACTTTGGAGAGCAATTCATAAGCATCAAGCTCGGAAAGCCCGTAATCCGCGTGAATCCAGCGGATAAGCTCGGTCACGGCGATACGAACCGCGTCGTCCACCGGGCGATAAACTCCCGCAGCCATAATTTCCTTCTCGTTTTCAAAGCGCGGCCACCCGGTACTCTTCCCTTTTACAAGTTCAAATTGGAAGCGTGCACGCATGGGAACTTCCACTGCGCTCCCCGCAACTTCGCCATCACCCATGGCGGCGTGCCCGTCCCCAAAATAAAAGAGCGCGCCCGGAACATTCACCGGGAGATACAGCGTGTTGCCAACGGACACTTCCGGTGCGTCCATGTTGCCGCCAAACTCCGCGGGAACAATGGAGCTGCGGGCTTCGCCGTTCGCGGGAGCCACGCCGATGCAGCCCAAAAAAGGATGCAGGGGGAAGCTCACCTTGAAATCGGAATCCAGCGCTTGAAATGTGGCAGTATTTTTCTCTTTGTCGATGGGATAAAACCATATTCGCTCGGACAGCGGCTTCGTTTCAAGCACCGGCGTGTAATGCGTTGCGTTAGCCGCTCCAAATCCCGGAGAAAACGTGCCGACACCTTGTTTGCCGTCAATTTGCAGATCAAGGATGCGTATGACCAGCGTATCTCCAGGCTCGGCCCCATCAATATAGAAAGGGCCCGTTAAGGGATTGTCGCCTTTCACCATTGACATGCTGTCGCCTGGTTTCTGCAGCGCGTTGCCGAAACAATCGAGCGAATTCGCCTCCAGAATATTGCCAGGTTTCACGTGAGCCACCGGCGGCGCAACGCCGAAGACATATTTCACGTTGTCGATGGTCGCACGAGATTGCACGACATCTGCTTTTCCCGCGGCAGGCGAAGACTGTGCAAGCACGGAAACCGGCAACGTTGAAGCAAGAAAGAACACCGAAAGAGAAAGGCGCAAGGGAGTCCTCCAAAAATGATCAGACGAAGTGCACCACACTCCGATGGCCGAGTCAATCCACGGCCTTCGCTTCGGCGCCACAGGCAGCGTCTGCTATTCTCTTTACGAGGGATGAAAAAAGCCTCACACAACGGCCACCGGATCGTTTCGCTGGCGCCGAGCGCAACTTCGATTTTGTGCGCCTTGGGAGCGAAGAAAACGCTCGTCGGTGTGACAAAGTGGTGTCTGGATGTTGCTCCGGTCAACGGCCTGCCGAGGCTCGGCGATTGCTGGCACATGCAGTCGGTGAACGATGTTCTGCGGCTTAAGCCCACACTCGTGATCGGCTCGGTTCCTTACAAACAAGAAACCGTCGCAAAGCTTTTGGAGCAACCGCTGAATTTTCTGGCGATGAACCCGCGCACCATGGCTGACGTGTACGCAGACATTCGAATCCTCGGGAGAATCGTTGGCCTCACAAACTCGGCAGAGACTCTTGTGCGCAAGATGCAAAGAGAATTCGCGGCCATCGGGCGCAAATCGAAAAATGGCGCTCCCGGATTGCGCGTGTATTGCGAAGCGTGGCCGAAGCCCCGGATTAGCTCCCCGCCCTGGGTGGCGGAATTGGTGAGCCTTTGCGGCGGCGAAATGGTTGTTCCCGCGGGTGAGCGCGTTAGCGAAAAACAGGTTGCCGCCGCGAGGCCCGACGTCATCGTGCTGGCCTGGGCCGCAACCGGGGACCGGGCAAATCCCAGAAAAGCCTATGAGGTTCGGGAATGGCAGGACCTTCCGGCGATTCGAAACCGCCGAGTCTGCGTGATCAGCGACGAACTGCTGAACACGCCAGGTCCGCCGCTATTGCAGGGAGCGAAAGAATTGCGGAAGGCGCTCCACGCTGAGAAAAACGGGACCACCGCAAAAAAGTTGGCGACGCCAGTGGCTGTGCATCAATGAGAACGGTCGTGGCGGCGGTTATCGAGCGCAGCGACCGCCGGCTGTTGATTGGCCAGCGGCGGCGAAGCGATACATCACCACTCAAGTGGGAGTTTCCCGGCGGAAAAGTGGAACGGGGCGAGACACCGGAAGCAGCCCTGGCGCGCGAACTCAAGGAGGAACTCGGCGCAACTTTGGAAAAGTGCAGCCCCATCGGTCGCGTCGTGCACAAATACGCGGAAACACCGGAGCAACTGGAAATCCTCTTCTTCGCCGCGGCAATTTTGGAAAGCCAACTCACACCCCGCCCGTTCGAGAAAGTTGCATGGGTGTTACCGAAGGAATTGGGCAACTACGATTTTCTAGCCGCCAATGCGCAACTCGTCGCGAACCTTGCCACAGGAAGAATCAAGCCCGCCGAAATCTTGGAGAATGCGCAACCATAAACACGACGGCGTGCCTCTTCTTACTAATTCCAACGCTCTAGTGAACCTCCACACAGGTCGCGGCACTCTCGCTAGCGCAAGATGAGGGTGGGGGCGGAGGCAATGAACAGTGAGAATGCGCCGCTAAATACTCGGCAGCAGCCCGATTGTGTTTCTTCTCGGCGATTCGCTGTGCGTTTTCCTGATCCCATTTATTATTTACTGCACAAGGATCAGCCCCTTGAGCAATTAGAAATTCGAGCATTCGCGTATCTCCCGAGTACGCCGCTTTCATCAAAGGAGTCTCGCCACTTAGACTGTTGTGCGCATTGATATTTGCACCGTTCGACAGGAGAAAAGTGACAACTTCTACGTTCCCGCCCTTCACGGCGCTGGAGAGCGGCGTATTGTCCGACCTAGAATCACGATTGACGTTATGCCCCTCGGCAACCAGTTTTGTTACAAGCTTGAGGTCGCCGCTGCGTGCCGCCTCCAGCAGGACCGCATCACCGAGAGGATCAGAGCTGCAAACGGTCATGTCCAGCTGTTCCCACGCGCGGTAAGGCGCAAACAGAAGCGAAAAACTCACCAAGAGTGCTGCCAAGAGCATCCACTCGTGTAGGCTGAATCGAAACCTCCTCACCGCACCTAAGATCAACGCTATCAGGAAGAAGAGTCCACCAAAAGGAAGAAAGAGCAACCCGAAGAGAAAGAAGCTGTGTGCCCCATGAGCCATGGCGAAGCCGACCATTTGCGGACCATGGACACAGGTCAGGACAGTCGATTCATACACGATTCGGCTTATGAATATGGTTTGTCCGATGAGAAAGAGCCACCCGGAATAGTGTCCCCACGTGGGAAGCACGCCGCGGTCACTGGTCGATGCGCCGTTTGTCACGGAAGGCAATCTAGCGATTCTGTCAAGCAACCGACCTACGAGATAACGGGATTCGGCTTTTCCGTATTGATGCCGAGATCCCTAATGGCCTTGTCCACGACGGACTTTTCAATCTTGCCGTCCGCGAACAGTTCGTGCAACGTGGCTAGCGTGATGAAGCGCGAATCCACTTCGAAAAATTCGCGCAGCGAAGCTCGCCCTTCGCTACGGCCAAAGCCATCGGTACCCAGGGCCGCAAGCCGCCGCGGCATCCATTTGCTGACCATGCTGGGCAACACTTTCAGATAATCGGTAGCGGCAACAAGAACGCCCGGCGCATCCTCCAAGCTCTCGGTGACGTACGGAACGCGCGGCTTTTCGCCCGGGTGCAGGCGGTTCCAGCGCTCCGTTTCCATGCCGTCGTTGTAGAGTTCCTTGTAGCTGGTGACGCTCCAAACGTCGGCGGCCACTCCATACTTGGTTTCGAGAATCTCCTGTGCGCGGAGAGTTTCATTCAAGATGGCCCCGCTGCCGAACAATTGCGCTTTCAGCTTGGCCTTGGAGTTCGATGCTTGCCGGAAGCGGTACATCCCGCGCAAGATGCCGTCCTTTACATCGCCCGGCATCGAAGGCATGGCGTACGGCTCGTTCATCACCGTCAAGTAATAGAAAATGCTTTCGCCGTCTTTGTACATGCGGCGAATGCCGTCTTGAATGATGACGGCAATTTCGTACGCAAACGCGGGATCGTACGCCTTCAGGTTGGGAACGGGCAGCGCAAGCACATGGCTGTTGCCGTCCTGATGCTGCAAGCCTTCGCCGGAAAGCGTCGTGCGTCCCGCCGTGCCGCCCAGCAAAAATCCTCGCGTGCGCATGTCCGCGGAGGCCCAGATGAAGTCCGCGATCCGCTGGAATCCGAACATCGAGTAATAAATGAAGAAAGGAATCGTGTTAATGCCATGCGTCGCATACGCGGAACCCGCCGCGATAAAAGAAGCCATCGAGCCGGCCTCGGTGATGCCTTCTTCGAGAATCTGCCCGTCTTTCGCTTCCTTGTAATAAAGCAGCGTGTTCACATCCACCGGTTCGTACTTCTGGCCCGAGCTTGAATAAATGCCCACGGTGCGGAACAACGACTCCATGCCAAACGTGCGCGCTTCATCCGGAACAATGGGCACGATGAGCTTGCCAATTTCCGGATCCTTGAGCATTTTTCGGAGCATCCCCACAAATGCCATCGTGGTGGAGACTTCCCTGCCCTCGCTGCCTTCCAGAAATTCCTTGAAGAGTTCGTCGTGGTCGGCGACGATCGGCTTCGAGCGCACCTTGCGCTGCGGAACGTAACTTCCCAGCGCTTCGCGCCGTGCGCGCAAATACTGAATCTCCGCGCTGTCTTCCGGCGGCCGGTAGAACGGCAGCTCGATACAATCTTCGTCGTTCAGCGGAATGCCAAACCGCGAGCGGAATTCACGCAACTCGTCTTCGTTGAGTTTTTTCTGCTGGTGCGTAACGTTCTTGCCTTCGCCCGCTTCGCCCAGCCCGTAGCCCTTGATCGTCCGCGCCAAAATGACCGTCGGTGAACCCTGGTGGTCCGCCGCCGCCTTGTAAGCCGCATAAACTTTGCGCGGATCGTGGCCGCCCAGCCGCAGCCGCCGCAGCGCCTCATCTGGCAGCGGTTCCACAAGCTGCAGCAGCCGCGGATCGCTGCCAAAGAAATGCTCGCGCACGTACGCGCCCGACGAAACCACGAGCTTCTGGTATTCGCCGTCTACCAACTCGCCCATGCGCTTGACGAGCAGACCCTCGGTGTCACGCTCGAGTATCGGGTCCCACTCGCTGCCCCAGAGCACTTTGATGACGTTCCAGCCTGCGCCCCGAAACGCCGACTCCAACTCCTGAATGATTTGGCCGTTGCCGCGAACCGGTCCATCAAGGCGCTGTAAGTTGCAATTCACGACAAAAATCAAATTGTCCAGCTTCTCGCGCGAAGCCAGCGTGATCGCGCCAAGCGACTCGGGTTCGTCCGTTTCGCCGTCGCCGAGGAACGCCCAAACTTTCGCGTCCGTGCGGGGCTTCAAGCCGCGATCTTCCAGATACCGGTTGTAGCGCGCCTGATAAATGGCCATCAACGGGCTGAGGCCCATGGACACCGTCGGAAATTCCCAGAAATCCGGCATCAGCCAAGGATGCGGATAAGAAGACAGCCCGCCGCCGGGTTTCAGTTCGCGCCGGAAGTTTTCCAGTTGGTGCGCGCTGATGCGCCCTTCGATAAACGCGCGCGCATAAATTCCCGGCGCAGCGTGGCCCTGAAAATAAACCGCGTCGCCCTCGAATTCTTCGGTGCGCCCGCGGAAAAAATGGTTAAAACCGACTTCGTACAGCGTCGCTGCCGAGGCATAAGTCGAAATATGTCCGCCGATGTTGTGCTCAACGCGGTTCGCACGCACCACCATGGCCAGCGCGTTCCAGCGAATCAGGCTCTTGATGCGGCGCTCGAGTTCCTGGTCTCCCGGAAACAGCGGCTGCAAGCGCGCCGGAATGCTGTTGGCATAAGGCGTGTTCGCGCTAAACGGCAGGTCAATTCCGCTCACCGTGGCGTGCGCGCGCAGCCGTTCGAGGATTTCCGCGGCCACTTCCGGCCCGCTGGTTTCCAGCACGGAATCCAGCGACTCCAGCCACTCCTGAATCTCAACGTCTTCGATCGTATGCTGGGGACGAACCGCTGCCTCATTCGGCATTTCGGACTCTTGTCCCCCGAATTGTGGTTGTACCGATGCCACGCTTTCCCTCCGGCAAATTTCGCGATGTTTTCAGTCTATTAGAATACACCGCGGCGCGATTCTCTGCACGACCGCAGAAAGGGTTTGTTGCTCAGAACGGCGAAGCTCTGCCTGCCAGAATGCCCTTTGCGCGCTACAACATGCGCCCGCCATCGACGACCAGCACCTGCCCGGTGATGAATTTCGATTGCACCAGAAAAAGGACCGTGTCCGTGACGTCCTCCGGCTTGCCCGTTCGCCGCAGTGGCGCCACCTTAATAAAGTCTGTTTCCCATTCCGGTGGATCGCCTTCCATCGTAATCGTGCCCGGTGCAATCGCATTCACGCGTACTTCC